>DASQDS010000353.1:0-1712 GCA_035634075.1 Pilimelia sp.
GTGCCCCGCCATGGCGGAGGTGAAGCTGGCCGACTCCTGGGGCGACACGGCGTGGAGCTGCCTGCGCCACGCCGAGGAGGTCGTGGTCAACGCCCGGGGCGCGTTCATCGCCGCCGAGGACGCCCAGGGCCTGGGCCAGTACCTGCGCGCCCGGGCCCGCACCCCACTGTCCTGAAGCGCCCCCTCCCGCGCCGCCGCGCCGCCCGCTGCCGCTCCGCCGCCCGCCGTCGGTCCGTGACCGGCGGCGCGGGTCACCGTTCACGGGGTGGGATGTCGGATGCCGGCCGGGGTGCCGGGGTGGGTAGCCTTGCCAGCCATGAGGATCGGCATCGTCGGGGCCACCGGCCAGGTCGGCGGCGTGATGCGCCGTGTGCTGGCCGAGCGTGGCCTGGAAGTGGATCAGCTCCGGCTCTTCGCGTCCGCCCGGTCGGCGGGGCGCACCCTGTCGTGGCGGGGCGCCGAGGTCACCGTGGAGGACGCCGCGGCGGCGGATTACCGCGGCCTGGACATCGCGCTGTTCTCCGCGGGCAAGGGCACCTCCCGGGAGCTCGCCCCGCGGGTCGCCGAGGCCGGCGCCGTAGTGATCGACAACTCTTCCGCCTGGCGGATGGATCCCGAGGTGCCGCTGGTCGTCGCGGAGGTGAACCCGCACGCCATCGCCAACCGGCCGCGGGGGATCATCGCCAACCCCAACTGCACCACCATGGCCGCGATGCCGGTGTTGCGCCCCCTGCACGCCGAAGCGGGCCTGACCGCCCTCGTCGTCGCCACGTACCAGGCGGTGTCCGGCGCCGGCCTGGCCGGCGTGGCCGAGCTGGCGGAGCAGGTCACCAAGGTGGCGGACCGGGCGGGCGAGCTGGCCTTCGACGGCGCGGCGGTGGAGTTCCCCGCCCCCCGGGCCTTCAGCGCCCCGGTCGCCTTCAACGTCCTCCCGCTGGCCGGCTCGCTGGTCGACGACGGCTCCGGCGAGACCGACGAGGAGCAGAAGCTGCGCAACGAGAGCCGCAAGATCCTCGAGATCCCGGACCTGGCCGTGTCCGGCACCTGCGTCCGGGTGCCCGTCTTCACCGGCCACTCGCTGCAGCTCAACGCCCGCTTCGCCCGGCCCATCAGCCCGGCGCGGGCGGCGGAGCTGCTCGCCGGGGCGCCGGGCGTCGCGCTGGTCGACGTGCCGACCCCGCTGCGGGCGGCGGGCCAGGACCCGACGTACGTGGGCCGCATCCGCGCCGACGAGACGGTGGAGCACGGCCTGGCCCTCTTCTGCTCCGGCGACAACCTGCGCAAGGGCGCCGCGCTGAACGCCGTTCAGCTCGCCGAGCTGGTCGCCGCCGAGCGCGCCTGAGGCGCGCCCGTCCGCGCACGCCAGCCCATCGACGGAGGACCGCCTTGACCAACGACCTTCCCCCCATCCGGTTCGGCACCGACGGATGGCGGGCGGCGATCGCCGACGAGTTCACGTTCGCGGCGGTGCGGCGGGTCGCGGCGGGGGTGGCCGACTACGTCCGGGACGACCCGGGCCGGCCGGACGTCGTCGTGGTCGGCTACGACCGTCGGTTCGCCAGCGAGGGCTTCGCCGCGGCCGCGGCGGCCGTCCTGGCCAGCCGGGGGATCGAGGTGGTGCTGTCCGACCGCCCGGTGCCGACCCAGCTGTGCAGCTTCACCGCCCACCGCCGGGGGTGCATGGCGCTGGTCGTGACGGCCAGTCACAACGA
>DASQDS010000354.1:0-1622 GCA_035634075.1 Pilimelia sp.
GGGCCGACCCACCACAGGTTGGGGTCGCAGCCGTGGTTGCCGTAGCCGTTCGGCCGCCGGGGCGGCAGCACCAGGTGGACGCCCTCAGCGACGCCGATCGTGTCGATGTACGGCCGTCCCGGGCTCCGCTGCGCCGCGGCGAACAGCTCCCCGAGCTCCGCCGAGGTCACCAGTCGGCCGCCGAGCCGCGACACCACCGTCCCCGCCGGAATGTCGGCGCGGGCGAACAGGCCCCGCCCCTCGATCGCGGACCGCCGCACCTCGACGTCGGGGTGCAGCCAGCAGTCCGGCTCCGGTGGCTCGATCATCCGGGGACCACCGCGCGGCGGAGGTCGGCGAACTGGGCCGCCAGCCCGTCGAGTTGAAAATGGGCGTTGAGCCCGCTGGGGTTGGGCAACACCCACAGGCCCGCGCCGGCCAGGCCGCCGTCCTGGCGGCCCAGGGCCGCGCGGGGACGGCCGAAACCGATGCGGTACGCCGTCACGCCCACCACGGCGACCCATGCCGGCCGCAGCCGGCGCACCTTCCGGGTCAACGCCGCCGCGCCGGCCACGAGCTCGGAATCGGCCAGCTCGTCGGCGCGGGCGGTCGGCCGGGGGACCACGTTGGTGATGCCGAGCCCGAGGCCCAGCAGTTCGTCCTGCTCTGCGGGCCGCAGCAGGCGGGGCGTCCAGCCGGCGCGGTGCAGGGCCGGCCAGAACCGGTTGCCCGGCCGCGCGAAGTGGTGGCCGGTCGCCGCCGCGTACAGGCTGGGGTTGATCCCGCAGAAGAGCACCGTCAGGCCCGGGGCCGCCAGGTCGGGCAGCGTACGGCCGGCGGCGTCCGCGAGTTCCCGCCGGGTGGGCCGGCGGTCGGCGGCGGGGCGGTCGGTGGCGGTCACAGCGTGCGCAGCGCGCCGCCGTCCACCGGCACGGTGAGGCCGGTGAGGTAGCTGGCCGCCGGCGACAGCAGGAACGCCGCGACGCGGCCGAACTCCGCCGGGTCGCCCGCGCGGCGCAGTGGGATCGCGGCCTCCGCCTCGGCCCGAACCCGCTCCGCCGCCGGGCCCGTGCCCGCCAGCTCCCGCAGGCGGTCGGTGAGGATCCGGTGCGGCAGCACGCCGAACACGCGAACCCCGCGCGGGCCGTACTCGTCCGCCATGTCCTTCGCCACCCCCGCGAGGCCGGGCCGCAGGCCGTTCGAGATGCCCAGCCCGGGGACCGGGCTGCGCGCGGAGGAGGACAGGACGAAGCCCACCGCCCCGCCGTCGCCCAGCTCGGCGGCGACAGTGCGGGCCGCGCGCACCGAGCCGAGGAAAACCGACTCGAACGCTGCCCGCCAGTCGTCGTCGCCCACGCCCGCCGCCGTCCCGCGCGGTGGGCCGCCGACGGAGATGAGGGCGCCGTCGAGCCGGCCGAACGCGGTCCGCGCTTCGGTTACCAGCCGCCCGGGCGTCGCCGGGTCGCCAAGGTCAGCCGGGACGCCGGCCGCCCGCCCCGGGCCGCCCAACCCGGCCACTGCGGCCGCGACCCGCTCGGGATCGCGGGCGGAGACGACCACCCGGGCGCCGTCGTCGACCAGGCAGCGGGCGGTCGCGAAGCCGAGGCCCCTGGAGGCGCCGGTCTGGATGTACACGCGGTCGG
>DASQDS010000355.1:0-12868 GCA_035634075.1 Pilimelia sp.
CCGTGCCCGCCAGCGGCGATCCCGCGCTCGCCGTCCGCGCGGCCGCCGAGGTGTCGGCGGCGCGGTAGTTCGTCGCCGCGCTGCCCGCGCCGGCGGACAGCGCCCGCCCCTCCGCGGCGAACTCCCGGAGCGTGTCGATCACCCGGCGCAGGTTCTGGTGGTAGCGGTGCTTGGCCGAGTAGACGTAGCCGCTGGCCGACGCGGAGCCGAACGGCACCCCGGTGCCGAGGGCCCCGCGGGCGTTGTCCGCCTCGCCCTGGATCGCCTGGTCCGCGTACCGGCTCAGGTCGTTGGCCAGCCGGGTGAGCCCCGACATGTCCACGCTGATCTGCGGACCCGCCCCCGTGCCGCCGGCCATGGTTCCTCCCCAAAGGACACGCCCGAAGTTCCCGCGTGCAGGGTATCCGGGACGCGCACGCTCCGGTTATCCCCTCCTAGTACGGGTCTTCGGCGGTGGCGGGGATCGGGAGGGGGGTCATGACGAGGGGTTCGGCGATCTGGTCGAGCACCCGCGCGCTACGCCGGCCGTCGTGCCCGCCCTCGACCGTGCGGACGGTGCCGCCACCGAGCTGGACGGCGTCCAGCCGTCGTGGGTGACGGCCGCCGCGAGGACGACGGGACCCCGCGGGTGCGGGACCAGCTGCCCGGTTGGCCGCCCCGGCCCCTGCCGGGCGCCCGGCTCGGCCTCGGCCAGCAGGCCCCGGCTCTTCAGGTCGGCGACCAGCACCGTGGCGCTGCCGCGGGACAGCTTTCGGCCAGAGCAAAGGTCGCGACCGGGGTCACCTGTGGCCGGGCGTCACGGGTGTGCGAGCAGGTCGAGCGTCAGCGCGGCTGTCCAGCTGAACGCGGGGGCGCCGATGCCCGCGCCGGTGTCCGGGTGGTAGTACTCGTAGAAGCCGGCCTCGGTGACCAGCCCGAGCATCGCCGAGCGCAGCTCACCGGCCAGGCCGGGCAGGCCGCGGTCCCGGGCCGCCCGCCAGAGCAGCCAGTTCACATTGATCCACACCGGACCGCGCCAGTAGCGCAGCGGGTCGAAGTCGGCGGCGGTGCGGTCATAGGAGGAGTACGGCATGCCGAGCACCGGCCGCTGCGCCAGCAGCGTGGCGGCCACGTCGGCCGGCAGTCCGGGCAGCATGAGGGGCAGCACCCCGCTGACGCACCGGGCGGGCGTGCGCGCGCCCGCCAACACGTCCAGCGCGTGGAACATGCCCGTGTCGGGGTCGTAGAGGCGCCGCGTGAGGGCCTCGGTGACGGCAGCCGCGCGGGCGTGGTGCGGTGCCGGGTCCGCCCCCAGCACGACGGCGATCCGGGCCAGCGCCTGCTCCGCTGACGCGTAGATCGAGTTGACGGCCGGGCACTCGACGCGGAACGCCAGCGGCGCGCTGTCGTCGTAACCGGTGTCGCGGTAGGCCGCCGCCAGCGCGATGTACCGCGCGTAGTCCACGTCCGTCGGCCGGTGCGCGGCGTCGGCCACCTGCACGTCGCGGCGCTGGTACCGGCGCAGCAACCGGCCGTCGGCCGGCACGGCCGCGAGCGCGTCGTCCCACGCCGGGCTGTTGTCCAGGCCGGACTCCCACGGGTGCACGATGCTGACCAGGCCGGCGCCGCCGGTGTCGCGGCGGTCAGCCAGGTAGTCCTGCTGGGCCACCAGCCGCGGGTAGAGCCAGGCCAGTTCGCGGCCCGCCGCCGCCGGGTCGCGGTCGGCGCAGGTCCGGTAGACCGCCCAGGCGGCCAGCGCGTGCAGCGGCGGCTGCACCAGCCCGGTGGTGCCGCCCGGCGCGGCGGGTGCGGCCCAGAACGCGGGTCCGGGAAAGTAGTCGCGCTCCGCGGTGGCGCGGTCGAAGACGATGTGCGGCACGCGGCCGTCCGGCCATTGGGCGGCGAACAGCGCCCGCAGGTCCTGCCACGCCCGGTCCGGCGCCGTGTGGGCCAGGCCGATGCTGATGAACGCGGAATCCCAGCTCCACTGGTGTGGGTAGAGCCGCCGGGAGGGCACGGTGTGGTCGTGCGACCAGTTTGCCGCCAGGACCGCGGTGGCGTCCCGCCAGAGGCGGTCTGGCCAGGGGCTGCCGTCGGGGCGGTGGCGCGGGGCGCTGGGTACGGGAACGGCCGGGGGCGCCGTCGTCATGCCTTGTCCTGCTTCCTTCGCTCGCCGTGAGCACGGTACGCCTTTCGTCGTACCCACAACGGTCAGGAGCCCACCCCGACGGCCGCTTCGGCGTCGGCCCGACCCGCGCGAGCGGCCAGTTCGGCCTCGTAGCCGGCGGACGCGCGCTCCAGCGCCGCCACGTCCGCCTCGACGGCCGGCGGCAGAGCGTGCCGCTCGCGCACCACCCAGGGCAGCTCGCGCAGCGCCGCCACCAGCCCCGGCCGCTGCGCCGGGTCGGCGAGCGCCCGGGTCGCCGCCCGCAGGCCCAACCCCGCCGGGCGGCGCAGCCACGTGGTGAGCAGCCGGTTGCGCACCTCCTGGCGCGCCCGGGCGACCGGGTCGCGGCCGCCCCGCGCCGGAAGGTGCCGCACCCACAATCCGGGGACGTAGGACAGCCCCCAGCCGGGCGCGGCGTGGTCGAGGGCGAGCAGCGCCTCCTCGCCGTACACGTGCAGCTTGGGGGCGAAACCGCCGGCGGCCAGGAACGCCTCGCGGCGGACGACCGCCGCGCAGGCCAGGAAACCCAGCACCGCCGGGCCCGGCAGGTCGGCCGGCGCGCCGAGCGGCGCGGTCCCCATGTACGCGGAGACCGGGTCCAGCCGGACCTCCGGTCCCACCCGGATCTGGGCGGTGAGGAGGGCGGCGCGGGGGTAGGCGCCGAACAGGTCCTCGGCCGCCCGCAGGGAGTCACCCTCCCAGTAGGAGTCGTCGTCGGCGAAGGCCACGTACGGCGTCGTCGCCATCGACGCGCCGATGTTGCGCGCGGCGGCGCCGATGTTGTCCGGCAGGCGGGCTATCCGCACGTCGGGGAAGCGGGCAGCCACGGCCGCGGCGGTGCCGTCCTCCGATCCGTTGTCGACGAGGATCACCGGAGCGCGGTGTTCGGGCAGGTAGCGCAGCAGGGTGCGCCGGCGGTTGTGGCTCGCGATGACCACGGTGGTGTGCAGCACGGGCGCCGTCTACCCCAAGTCGATCTTTTTTACACACGTTTGACCGGTACTGGGATGGGCACTCGGTACTGCGAAAGTGGTCAATGAACGCAGAGATGGAGGCGTACGTCGTCATGGTTAGTAGCTCCCACCCGCACGCCGGGACGGCAGCGTCCCGGTCGCTGGTCCGGACGGCCGCTATGGTTGTTGGGGCCGTCTTCCTCCTCGTCGGCATCCTCGGCTTCATCCCCGGCATCACGACCGACTACGACACCATGAAGTTCGCCGGTCACGAGTCCGAGGCGAAGCTGCTCGGCGTGTTCCAGGTGTCGATCCTGCACAACATCGTGCACCTGCTGTTCGGCGCCGCCGGCCTCGCGCTGGCCCGCCGGGCGGACACGGCCCGGACCTACCTGATCGCCGGTGGCGCGGTCTACATCGTGCTGTGGCTCTACGGCCTGGTCATCGACCACGAGTCGGGGGCCAACTTCGTGCCGGTCAACAACGCCGACAACTGGCTGCACCTGCTGCTCGGCCTCGGTATGATCGCGCTCGGCTTCCTCACGACCCGGAACAACGCGCGTAGCTGAACCACCCGCCGCACAGGCACCGCGTCCCCCCGCCCGCGTCAGGGCGGGGGGACGCGTGCGTGTGGCGGTGGCCGGGTCAGCGCCGGCGGTCGGTGACCGCGGGGTCAGCGCCGGCGGTGGGCACCGCGGAGCCCGCCGCCGTCCGCGCGGGCAGCGGGCAGGTGGAGCCACGCTCGACGGGCCGCACCGTGGGGGCCAGGCCCAGCTTGCGCACCGCGTCGAGGAAGTGGGCCAGCGGCGAGCGGAAGACGCCGTAGTCGTCATAGTGGATCGGGATCGTCACGCCGGGCCGGACCAGGTCGACGAGTTTGGCGCCCTGCCGGCCGTCCATCGTGAGCAGCAGGCCGAGAATCCGGGTCCCGCCGAGGTGGATCAGCATGGCGTCGATGTCGGGGAACCGCTCGGGGATCTCGGCGAGCCCGGGCCGGAACAGCGTGTCGCCGGTGATGTAGAGCCGTAGCTGCCGCTCGCCGTCGGACTCGAGATCCACGATGGTGCCCATCACGTCGGGCAGCAGCAGGTCGACCGGGCCGGGCCCGTGCCGGCCGGGCACGGCGGTCACCCGCAGCAGCTGCCGGCCGCGGCGCCATTCGTGGCTCGCCCAGGTAGGCAGCCCGGTGGCCACCAGGAAGCCCCATTTGCGCAGCTTGCGCTCGGCCTGCCGGGTGGTCACGATCGGCAGCGTCGGTGGCAGTTTGTCCCGGGCGATCCCGTCGAAGTGGTCGCCGTGCAGGTGCGAGAGCAGCACCGCGTCGAGCCGCGGCAGTTGCTCGATCCGCATGGCCGGGTCGGTGCGCCGCTTCGACCACATCCCGTAGCCCAGGTACGCGCGCTGGCCGGCGTGCAGGAAGTTCGGATCCGTCAGCAGGGTGAAGTCACCGAGGCGCAGGATCGTGGTGGCGGTGCCGACGAAGGTAACCGAATTGCCGGCGATGGGCTGGTTGGCGGTCACGGCGCCTCCCTGGGTACGCGACTGGCGGGCAGACCCTCTCCAGAAGCTGGCCCTACCCCCCGCCGCCGGCCTTCACACACGATCAGGGCGGCCGGCTGTGTCAGCCGACCGCCCCGATCGCCGTACCCCCTGCAGTAAAGCCTTTGTGCCCGTCAGCCGGTGGTGCAGGCCGATCCGTTGAGCTGGAAGGAGCCGGGGGTGCCGTTGGTGCCGCTGTAGCTGCCCTGGAAACCGAACGACGCGCTCGCCCCGGGCGCCAGGTTCCCATTATGCCCGGCATTACGTGCCATGACAGCCCCTGAGGCGGGACTGATCGTGGCGTTCCAGGCGTTGGTCACCTGCTGGTTGCCCGGGAAGCTCCAGGCGAGCGCCCAGCCGTTGATGGCGCTGGAGCCGGTGTTCGTGATGGTGACGTCGGCGGTGAAGCCGGTCCCCCACGAGCTGGCCCGGTAGGAGACCCGGCAGGCGCCGGTCGGGCCGGGGTTGCCGCCGCTGCCGGCGGCGGTGGTCACGGTCCGCCCGGGCGAGGCCGCCGAGACGTTCCCGGCCGCGTCGCGGGCGCGCACCGAGAAGGTGTACGCCGTACTGGCGGCCAGCCCGGTGGCGGTGTACGAGGTGCCGGTCACGTTGGCGACCGGGGTGGCCGCCCCGCCGCCCTGCGAGCGCAGGACCTCGTAGGCGGTGACGCCGACGTTGTCGGAGGAGGCGGCCCAGCTGAGGCCGACGCTGTTGGCGGTGACGTTGCCGGCGGTGGGCTGGCCGGGCACCGTCGGCGCCTGCGAGTCGGTCGGGTTGGGGTTGCCGCCGGCGCTGGTGCTGACCGCGGCGGAGAACGAGTTCACCGCGAGGCCGGCGCCGTTCTGCCACGGCTCGAAACCGGCCTGGATGCTGGTCAGGTACCACGACGAGGTGATCGCGCCGCGGTTCTGGGTGTCCCGGATGAAGTCCAGCACGCTGAAGTTCCAGCTCGGGATGGCCGACGGCGCGACGTACGAGATGACGTTGTTGGCGCCGTTGCTGCCGCGCCAGACCTCCCATGTCCGCCCGCCGATGGTCGCGCTGCCCACGGGGGAGCCGATCGGCTGGATCGGGCCCACCCGGTTGAACCAGATCATGATCTCCATGGCGCTCACGCCGTTGGTGCGCGGCGTCGGGTCCAGCCAGATGTCGTACGAGGCGTTGTAGACCGCGTTGTTCACGTACGTGTAGCTGATGCTGCTCGTCGCGCTCGTGATGCGGCTGACCTGCACCGGCATGTTCGTGCCGGGGGAGCAGTTGGTGTAGTGGCAGCCGGCGAAGACCGCCGGGTAGGACACCGGGCCACCGTTCGTCGGGTTCGAGCCCTGCTGCTGGAGGATCTGGAAGCCGGTGTCGGTGACGTTGATGCAGTGCTGGGCGGAGGTACCCCAGCGGTTGTTCATGACGACGTACCGGCCCTGGATGGTGGTGGAGCCGAACTGGTCGCAGATCTGCGTATCTGCCTGCGCCACGGACGCCGTCACGACGGCGGCGACGCCGCCGGCGAGGGCGACGCCCACGGCTAGCAGGGCGCGGAGGGGACGGTTCATCTTGCTCCTTGGGGGTGGGTCCGCGGAGTCAGCGGGAGCGCTCCCACGGAGGCTAGAACACATCCATGGTTATGAAAAGGGGAGTGGGCGGCTTCCGCGCCATGCTGGGCGAAATCGGTTTCCAACTGGCGCATCGCCGACCTGCTCAGAGCAGGGGGCGCGCGGCGGCCAGCCGCGCCGCGACAGCGCGCAGCGCGGCCGTCATGGCGTCCGCGGTGCCCCGGTCGACCCGGGACACGGGCGCGGAGAGGCTGATGGCATCCCGCGCGGGTTGGCGCAGCGGGACGGCGACGGCGAAGCAGACGATGCCCGGCGTGTTCTCCTCCCGGTCGACCGCGTGCCCCTGGGCGCGCACGGCCGCCAGCTCCGCTGCCAGCGCGGCCGCGTCCGTCACCGTGTGGGCGGTGAGCGCCGGCAGCGGGTCGGCGAGCCGCCGCGCGACGTCGTCCGGCGGGCGCTGCGCCAGCAGCGCCTTGCCGAGGGCCGTGGCGTGCGCCGGCAGCCGCCGGCCGATCGCGCTGAACAACCGCAGCGGGTGTACGGACTCGCGTTTGGCCAGGTAGACCACGTCCCCGCCGTCCAGCCGCCCCAGGTGCACCGTCTCGCCGAAAAGCGCCGCGAGCTCGTCCAGAGCGCCGTCCAGCAGCGCCACCGTGTCGTCCGCGGCCACGTATGCGGCACCGACCTGAAGGGCGCGCACGCCCAGGCCGAAGCGGACGTCGCCGGCGTCGGCCTCGACCCAGCCGCGCCGATTCATGGTGCGCAGGATCGCGTGCAGGCTGCTCTTCGGGATGCCCAGCTCCCGGGCCAGCTCGTTCAGGCCGCGGCGACCGGGGGAGCGGGCGAGCGCCTCCAGCACCGCCAGCGTCCGGTCGGCGGACTTGACCGGGTGAAAGCGGTCGCTTGCGGCCATGGCACCTCTCAGGTTGACACCGGCGCGGGCCCGGTTATGGTCACGTACGTGACCAGTGTTCAGGATGTCGAACAGATTATGGGCGCGACCCGGCTGGTGCCGGTAGTGGTCCTGGCGGACGCCAAGGCCGCCGACCCGCTCGCCGAGGCGCTCCTCGCCGGCGGCCTGCGCACCGCTGAGGTGACCTTCCGGACTCCGGCGGCGGCGGACGCCATCCGCGAGATGGCGCGGCGACCCGAGTTCTTCGTCGGCGCCGGCACCGTCCTCACGCCGGAGCAGGTCGACCGCGCCGTCGACGCCGGGGCGCGGTTCGTCGTGACGCCGGGCTTCGCCCCGCGGGTCGTGGCCCGCTGCGTCGAGCGCGGCGTGCCCGTCTTCCCCGGCGTGGCCACCGGCACCGAGGTGCAGATGGCGCTGGACGCGGGGTTGAGCACGGTCAAGTTCTTCCCCGCCGAGCAGCTCGGCGGCATCGCCATGATCAAGGCGCTGTCGGCGCCGTACCGCGACGTGAAGTTCATCCCCACCGGCGGCGTCACCACCGGCAACCTGGCCGGCTACCTCGCCCACCCCGCCGTCCTGGCGGTCGGCGGCACCTGGATGGTCGCCCCCGACCTGCTCGGCGCCGGCGACTGGGACGAGGTCACCCGCCGCACCGCCGCCGCGGTCGCCGCCGCCGCTCCCGCCCCCGCTGCGCCTGCCCCCATGGAGAAGTGATCATGCTGGACGTCCGGGCGGCCGACGCGTGCCGCTTCGACCTGGTCTCGCTCGGCGAGGTCATGCTGCGGCTCGACCCCGGCGAGGGCCGGGTGCGCACCGCGCGTTCCTTCCGCGCCTGGGAGGGCGGCGGCGAGTACAACGTGGCCCGCGGGCTGCGCCGCTGCTTCGGCATGCGCACCGCCGTGGTCACCGCCTTCGCCGACAACGAGGTGGGCCGGCTGCTGGAGGACCTGATCCTGACCGGCGGCGTCGACACCAGCTTCGTGCGCTGGGTGCCGTACGACGGCATCGGCCGCGGCGTCCGCAACGGGCTCAACTTCACCGAGCGCGGGTTCGGCGTGCGCGGCGCGGTCGGGGTCTCCGACCGCGGCCTGACCGCCGCCAGCCAGCTGCGGCCCGACGACGTGGACTGGGACCACCTCTTCGGCACGCTCGGCGCCCGCTGGCTGCACACCGGCGGCATCTACGCCGCGCTCAGCGAGACCACGCCCGACGTGATCGAGGCCGCGATGGCCGCCGCCCGCCGGCACGGCACGCTCATCTCGTACGACCTGAACTACCGCCCCAGCCTGTGGAAGGCAATCGGCGGTCAGGAGCGCGCCCGCGAGGTGAACCGGCGGCTCGCCCGGTACGTCGACGTGATGATCGGCAACGAGGAGGACTTCACCGCCTCCCTCGGCTTCGCGGTGCCCGACACCGACGAGTCGCTGGCCGAGCTGGACGTGGCCAACTTCCAGCGGATGATCGAGTCGGTGGTCAAGGAGTACGACAACTTCCGCGTCGTGGCGACGACCCTGCGCACCGTGCGCACCGCCACGGTCAACGACTGGGGCGCGATCGCCTGGTCCGCCGCCGCCGGGTTCGTCCAGGCGACCCACCGCCCCGCCCTGGAGATCATGGACCGGGTCGGCGGCGGGGACAGCTTCGCCTCCGGCCTGGTCTACGGCCTGCTGACCGGGCGGGACCTGCAGGCGGCCGTGGAATACGGCGCGGCCCACGGCGCGCTGGCCATGACCACCCCCGGCGACACCTCGATGGCCAGCTTGAAGGAGGTCGAGGCGCTGGTGCGCGGCGCGGGCGCCCGGGTGCAGCGCTAAGCAGCATCGGTAGTGTCTGGGCCACCCGAACCGTCCCGCCGACAGGGAGCGAGCCGCGCATGGTCGACACCGAGCTGCGGATCCTGGTCGTCGGCGCCGGCACGGCGGGGCTCGCCGCCGCCCGCACGCTGCGGCTGGCCGGCTTCCGGCCGGACGTGGTCGAGAAGCTGCCGGCCACCACGGTCCCCGGCACCGGCATCTACCTGCCGGGCAACGCAGCCCGCGCGCTGCGCGCGCTCGGCCTGCACGAGGCGGTCCGGCCGCTCGGCGCGATGATCACCAGGCAGGAGGTGCGCAGCTCGGCCGGGGACCTGCTCGTCGACATCGACGCCGTGCAGCTCTGGGGCGCCACCGGCGAGTGCCGCGGGCTCCCCCGGGCCGACCTCCACGAGGTGCTGCTCACCGGCGCCGGTGGCGACGTCCGGCACGACACCCAGGTGTGCGGGCTGGAGATCGCCGGCGACGCGGCCACCGTGGCGTTCGGCGACGGGTCCCGGGCCGACTACGACCTCGTCGTCGCCGCGGACGGGCGGCGCTCCGGCGTCCGCGGGCTGGCCGGCCTGGGCGGCGCGGCGCGACCGGTCGGGCAGCTGGCGTACCGGTCGGTGGTGGCCGGCGGGCCGCCGCTCGACGCCTGGACGCACCTGCGCGGCGCCGGCACCTCGTTCCTGATCGTGCCGATCGGCGGCGGCCAGCTGTACGTCTACGCCGACGAGGAGGTGCCGCGCGGCACTGCGCCGGCGCCACCGGCCGACCCACTGGCCCGGGTCCGCGAGCTCTTCGGCGGCTTCGGCGGGCCGGTGCCCGCCCTCCTGGAGCGGATGGAGCGCGTCCAGGCCGCGGTCATCGAGGACGTGGACCTGCCGGCGTGGGTCCGGGGACCCGTGGTGCTGGTCGGCGACGCCGCGCACGCCACCTCGCCGAACATGGCGCAGGGCGCGGCGCTCGCGCTCGAGGACGCCGTCGTGCTGGCGGAGGAGCTGGGCCGGGCGCGGACGGTGCCCGCGGCGCTGGCCGCCTTCGAGGCCCGTCGCCGGCCGCGCGCCGCCTGGGTGCTGCGCCAGAGCCGCCGCCGGGACCCGACCCGCCACCTGCCGGCCCCGGTACGCCGCGCCGTGCTCCGCAGCCGCGGGGAGGCGATCTTCCGAGCCGCGTACGGCCCGCTGCTGGCGCCCGCCTGACCGGCCCGCACCCGCCCGCACCCCGCCGCGGACCCCGCGCCGGTGACCCCTGATCAGGCGACTATTCTGACCCGTTGGGTGTGCCGTGCGGCTGCGGTGCGCCGGCACCGCAACCCAGACCGGAGGCCTCGTGACCACCGTCGCACCGAAGCCCATCGTCAGCCGGCCATGGCCGGTTCACCAGCCCCCGAAGGGGTCGGCGATCGCGCGGCTGCTGCGTACCACGGACGCGAAGCAGATCGGGCTGATGTACCTGACGACGTCGTTCGTGTTCTTCCTGATCGGCGGCGCGATGGCGCTGGTCATGCGGGCCGAGCTGGCGCGGCCGGGCGGCCAGTTCCTGTCCCCGGAGCAGTACAACCAGCTGTTCACCATGCACGGCACGATCATGCTGCTGTTCTTCGCCACGCCGATCGTGTTCGCGTTCGCGAACTACATCACCCCGCTGCAGATCGGGGCGCCGGACGTCGCGTTCCCCCGGCTGAATTCGTTCGCGTACTGGCTCTACCTGTTCGGCGGCACGCTGACCGTGAGCGGCGCGTTCAGCCCGGGTGGCATGGCAGACTTCGGCTGGTTCGCGTACACCCCGCTGAGCAACGCGCAGCACTCGCCCGGCACCGGCGCGAACATGTGGATCGTCGGCCTGGCGCTGTCCGGTCTCGGCACGATCCTCGGCGCCGTCAACATGATCACGACGATCCTGACGCTGCGCGCGCCGGGCATGACGATGTTCCGGATGCCGATCTTCACGTGGAACATCCTCATCACCAGCCTCCTGGTGATCCTGGTCTTCCCGCTGCTCGCCGCGGCGCTGTTCGCCCTCCTGGCGGACCGAATACTCGGGGCACACGTCTTCGACGCGAACCACGGCGGTCCACTGCTCTGGCAACACCTGTTCTGGTTCTTCGGCCATCCCGAGGTCTACATCATCGCCCTGCCGTTCTTCGGCATCATCACCGAGATCATCCCGGTGTTCAGCCGCAAGCCGATCTTCGGCTACAAGGGCCTGGTCGGCGCCACCGTCGGTATCGCGGCACTGTCGATGAGCGTGTGGGCGCACCACATGTTCTCCACCGGCCAGGTGCTGCTGCCGTTCTTCAGCCTGCTGAGCTTCCTGATCGCCGTACCGACCGGGATAAAGTTCTTCAACTGGATCGGCACGATGTGGCGGGGGCAGATCACCTTCGAGTCACCGATGCTGTGGTCGCTGGGCTTCCTCGTGACGTTCCTCTTCGGCGGACTGTCCGGCGTGCTGCTGGCGAGCCCGCCGATCGACTTCCACACCTCCGACTCGTACTTCGTGGTCGCGCACTTCCACTACGTGCTGTTCGGCACGATCGTCTTCGCGGTGTTCGCCGGCGTCTACTTCTGGTTCCCCAAGATGACCGGGCGGATGCTCGACGACCGCCTCGGCAAGGTGCACTTCTGGCTGACCTTCGTCGGCTTCCACACCACCTTCCTGGTCCAGCACTGGCTGGGCAACGAGGGCATGCCTCGGCGGTACTACGACTACCAGGCCGGTGACGGCTTCACCGAGCTCAACATGATCTCCACGATCGGCTCCTTCGTGCTGGGCGTCTCCACGCTGCCGTTCCTCTACAACGTGTGGAAGTCCTACAAGGCCGGCGAGATCGTGACCGTGGACGACCCGTGGGGCTACGGCAATTCCCTGGAGTGGGCTACCAGCTGCCCACCGCCGCTGCGCAACTTCGACCGGATGCCCCGGATCCGCTCCGAGCGGCCGGCGTTCGACCTCAAGTACCCCGAGCTGGCCGCCGGCGGCCAGAGCCTCGCCGGCCCGCCGGAGGGCGGCGCGAAGTCGCTCAGCTCCGAATCCGACGGGGGCGGCGCCTACACCGACAGCTACCGCGACGGTCCCGGCGGCACCTCCCCGGTCTGACCCTCGGGTCCGCTCCGACGCTAGACGACGCCACCCACCCGCACCGGTCCGCGGGTGGGTGGCGTCGTCTACCGTCCCCGCGACCAGCGTTTGCGATCTTGGTCCCGCGACCCCCGTTTTCGGTGGTATGCGGACCAAGATCTCCACGATCTCGTGTCGGCGACGTGTTGTGGCCGGCGGGGTTTGTGTGGGTGAGGCGTTGGTGTATCGTTTTACTAAATCGATTAACTAGCGCGCGCCGAAGGGAGGACGCGGGCATGGCGGGGCCGAACGTGAAGACGGTGGCTCAGGCCGCCGGGGTGTCGACGGCGACGGTGTCCAACGCCTACAACCGGCCCGAGCGGCTGTCCGCCGAGGTCCGGGCCCGGATCTTCGCGGTCGCCCGCGAGCAGGGCTACCCGGGTCCGGACGCCGCGGCCCGCTCGCTGCGGACGGGACGGGCCGGTGTGATCGGCGCGATCTTCACGGTGCCGCTGTCCAGCGCCTTCACCGACCCGTACATGGTGGACATGCTCGGCGGGCTCACCGAGGTCGCGGAGCCCGCCCGGACCGGTCTGGTGCTGATCCCGTTCTCGCCGATCGTCACCGGTGCCGGGGACGACCAGGTGCGCGAGGCCGTCAGGGCGGTGCACCGGGCCGTCATCGACGGCGCCGTGGCCGACGGGCTCGGCGATGACCACCCGGCCGTGCAGGCGTTGGCGAGCCGGGGGGTCCCGCTCGTGCGCTCGTCGGACACCGGCACCGGGCGGTGCGTGATCATCGACGACCTCGCGGTCGGCAGGTCCATTGGGCAGCACCTCGCCGCGCTGGGGCACCGCGGCGTCGCGGTGGTCGGGGCGGGCACCGGCGAGCCGGGCCGGGTCCGGTGGCAG
>DASQDS010000356.1:0-21092 GCA_035634075.1 Pilimelia sp.
CGGCCAGTGCCCCGCCGGCCGCGCCGCGCAGCGCCCCGCCGGTCAGCGCCCCGCCCTTCAGCTCCCCGCCGGTCAGCGCCGTGCTCGCCGACGGATTCGGCGGCGGGTCGGGCGCCGGTCCGCGGGGCTGGTCAGCTGGCAACACCCCGACCATCGCTACCCCGACGGTCGGGCCCGTGAACGGCGGCCTGCCGGACACCCGGCCGGCGCAGCCGGAGCCGCCGGCGGCGTACGCGTCGCCGGAGGTGCCCGCGGCGGCGACCCTGCCCCGGCAGCGGGCCGGCACGGAAAAGACCTGGCAGACCCGGGCCGACGAGGGCTGGCGGTTGGCCACCGAGGCGGCCGTGCCCGCCGCGGCCGGGACGACGCGGTCGGGGCTGCCGAAGCGGGTGCCCCAGGCGCAGCTCGTGCCCGGCGGGGTGGAGCCCACGGCCGGCCGGGAACCCACCCGTCGCAGTCCGGAGGAGGTGCGGGGCCTGCTCTCGGCGTACCACCGGGGGGTGCAGCGGGGTCGCGCCGGTGCCGACGCCGGCGGCAGCGACGGCGAGCATCCCCCGACCAAGGAGACCACGGCATGACCAGGCCCGCGGCAGCCATGCACGAGATGAGCTGGCTGCTCACCAACTTCGCCGACAGCGTCGCCGGCATCGCGCACGTGGTGGCGGTGTCGGCAGACGGCCTGCTGCTCGCCTCCTCCCGCGACCTGCCGGGCGACCGGGCGGACCAGCTCGCGGCCATCGCGGCCGGCGTGGTCAGCCTGACCGACGGCGCCTCCCGGATGTTCAACGCGGGGGGCGTGTTGCAGACCGTCATCGAGATGGACAGCGGCTACCTGTTCCTCATGTCGATCAGCGACGGTTCCTGCATGGCCGTCCTGGCCTCCCGCAGCTGCGACGTGGGCCAGGTCGGCTACGAGATGGCGCTGCTGGTCGAGCGGGTCGGCAAGGCGCTCGTCCCGGCGCGTCGGGAGGCTGTCGCGCACCGGGGCTGACCGGGCGCAGCTGACGTGCCAACACACCGGGGCCGGGAGGAGGGACCGCAGGGATGGCGCAGCCGCAGGATCCGCGGGGGGCGCTCGTCCGGCCGTACGCGGTGACCCGCGGTCGTACCGAGCCGACGCAGAACATCCCGGTCGAGGGGGTGGTGGTCACGTCGCAGGCGGGCAAGCAGGAGGCCCGCTTCGCCGGCCACGACAAGAACCGCATAGCGAACATGTGTGACGGGCGGCCGCTGTCCCTGGCGGAAATCGCGGCCTACACCCGGCTGCCGCTGGGCGTGACGCGGGTCCTGGTCGCCGACATGGTCACCGATGGCCTGCTGATTTTGCGTAACGCCGCTCCCGCTACGGGTTACCAGGAGCGCATGCACTTGCTGGAGAGGGTACTCAGTGGACTTCGCAAGCTCTAACCGCCGGGATGATCCGCACGACGCGATCGTCTCCGCCAAGATTGTCGTGGCGGGCGGCTTCGGCGTGGGTAAGACGACGCTCGTGGGCGCGGTCTCCGAGATCGACCCGCTCACCACCGAGGCGGTGATGACGTCGGCCGGCGTCGGGATCGACGACCCCACCACGGTGCCCGGCAAGGGCACCACGACGGTCGCGATGGACTTCGGCCGCATCACGATGGCGGAGGACCTGATCCTCTACCTCTTCGGCACGCCCGGTCAGACGCGGTTCTGGTTCATGTGGGACGAGCTGATCCGCGGTGCCCTGGGTGCCGCGGTGCTGGTGGACACCCGGCGCATCTCCGACGCCTTCGCCCCGCTGGACTACTTCGAGAACCGCGGGCTGCCGTACCTCGTCGCGCTGAACTGCTTCGACGGCGCGCCCCGCTACGAGCTGGCGGAGGTCCAGGAGGCGCTGGCCATCCCGCCGAACGTGCCGCTGCTGCTCTGCGACGCCCGCCGGCGGGACTCCGCCAAGCAGGTGCTGGTCGCGGTGGTGGAGCACGCCATGGCGATGCTGCGGGCCGAGCACGAACGGGGCTACTCCGCCCCGGTCGGCTGAGGCGCGGCCGACCCGCCGGGATGCTCGGCGAGCCGCAGCCCAGGGTGGTCATCGCGAACTGACCACCCTGGGGTACGGCTGGGCACCTGGCCGCCGGCGTCGAACCCGGCGGTCAGTCCACGGGCAGGCGGTAGCCGCGCTTCACGACCGTCTGCACCACGCCCGGCGCGCCGAGGCCGGCGCGCAGGCGGGCCACCGCCATCTCCACCGCGTGCTCGTCGGCGCCCCGGGGCAGCATGCGCAGCAGCGAGGCCCGGGACAGTACCCGGCCGGGCGTGGCGGCCAGCGCCCGCAGGACCGCCATCGGGGCCGGCGCGAGCGGGCGGAGCTGACCGTCCACGACAGCCGCGTGCCCGCGCAGGGTGAGCACGTGCCCCGCGATCTTCAGGGTGACGGCCCGCAGCGGCAGCTCGTCCACGATCGTGCGGACCAGCGCGCCCAGCCGGGCCCGGCTGGGCGCGACCACCGGCACGCCGTGCCTGCGCAGGGGCGCTGCGGTGACCGGGCCGACGCAGGCCGCCAGCACGTCCGACCGCAGCGCCTCCAGGACGGCGTCGCCGCCCGGGCCGGCGGCGCGCAGCAGCGCGCCCACGGCGGGCGCCGAGGTGAACGTGACGGCGTCGACCAGCCGCCCGGTGACCAGGTCCACGAGCCGGTGCAGGGGAGCCGGGTCGGTCGGCGCCGCCCACCGGTAGACCGGCACCTCGATGACCGTGGCCCCGCACGCCTCCAGCGCCGCGGTGCACTCCGGCTGGCGGTCGCCGTGCAGCTGCATGGCCACCACCTGGCCCTCGACGCCCCGCGCGCAGAGGTGGTCGACGACCTCCTCGCAGCTTTCGGAGGCCGGCGACCACTGGTCGTGCAGGCCGGCCGCGCGGATGGCGCCGCGCGCCTTGGGGCCGCGGGCCACCAGGTACGACGAGGCCAGCACCGAGCGCAGCGGTTCGCCCAGCCCCCAGCCCTCGGCCGCCTCCAGCCACCCGCGCATGCCGATGCCGGTGTTGGCCATCACCACGTCCGGCGGGCTGTCCAGGCAGGCGCGGGTGGCCGCGCGCAACTCGGTGTCGTCGGCCAGCGGCACGATCCGCAGGGCGGGCGCCAGCACGACGCGGGCCCCCCGGCGTTCCAGCAGCGCGGCGAGCTCGTCGCGCCGCCGGTCCGCGGTCACCCCGATGGTGAAGCCGGCCAGCGACGCCGCCGGATCGCCGCCCGGCTGCTCGTCGCCGGGCCCGGCGTGCTGCGTCATGGCTGGCCTCCGCGGCGGGGCGAATTCATAGATCACGGACGGTCCGTCGCGGACCCGATCTCCACGGCACCGTCCCGGCACCGGACCGGATGGGTGCCCACGGCCACGCCCGGCACGTCCAGGCAGTCGCCGCTGCGCAGGTCGTACACCTGCTTGTGCAGCGGCGACGCGACCGTCGGCGCGTCGCCCCGGGTGCCGACGATGCCGCGCGACATGACGTTCGCGCCGGCGATCGGGTCCGTGTTGTCGATGGCGAACAACTCGCCGTCGTGCGTGCGGAAGATCGCCACCTGCGCGCCCCCGATGAGCGCGGCGACGCCACGCTCCGGTTCCAGCCGGTCGTACGCGCAGACAGCGGTCCAGCGCAGTGCGATCACGTCGACGGTCATCGGCGTACCCCCATGCTTGTCGGAAGGCCGAGCGGGACGCGGCCGCCGGCCGGGACGGGCTGCCCCCGCTCGACCTCGAAGGTGATCATCGGGTCCGGAGTGTCCGGGGCGTTGACGAAGGACGTGAAGCGCCGCACCCGCTCCGGGTCGTCCAGCGTGGCCCGCCACTCGTCGGCGTACGAGGCCACGTGCCGGTCCATCGCGGCGTCCAGGTCGGCGCACAGCCCCAGCGAGTCGTCGACGATGACGGCCCGCAGGTGGTCGATCCCGCCGTCCATGGCCTCGATCCAGGCGGCGGTGCGCTGCAGCCGGTCCGCGGTGCGGATGTAGAACATGAGGAACCGGTCGATCGTGCGGACCAGATCGTCGGTGGGCAGGTCACTGGCGAACAGGTCCGCGTGCCGGGGCCGGAAGCCGCCGTTGCCGCCGACGTAGAGGTTCCAGCCGGTGTCCGTGGCGATGATGCCGAAGTCCTTGCTCCGGGCCTCGGCGCATTCGCGGGCACACCCGGACACGGCCGACTTCAGCTTGTGCGGCGCCCGCAGGCCGCGGTACCGCAGCTCCAGCGCCACGGCCAGGCCGACCGAGTCCTGGACGCCGTACCGGCACCAGGTCGACCCGACGCACGACTTCACCGTGCGCAGCGCCTTGCCGTACGCGTGCCCGGACTCGAAGCCCGCGTCCACCAGCCGGCGCCAGATCCTCGGCAGCTGCTCGACCCGGGCCCCGAACAGGTCGATCCGCTGACCACCGGTGATCTTGGTGTAGAGGTTGAAGTCCCGGGCCACCTCGCCGATCACGATCAGCTTCTCCGGCGTGATCTCGCCGCCGGGGATCCGCGGCACCACCGAGTACGTCCCGTCGCGCTGGATGTTGGCCAGGAAGTGGTCGTTGGTGTCCTGGAGCGCCGCCTGCTCGCCGTCCAGCACGTAGCCGCTGCCCAGCGACGCCAGGATGGACGCCACCACCGGCTTGCAGATGTCGCAGCCACGGCCCTTGCCGTGCTCGGTGACCAGCTGGGAGAACGTCCGGACGCCGCGCACCCGGACGATGTCGAACAGCTCCTGCCGGCTGTGCGCGAAGTGCTCGCAGAGCGACTTGGACTGCGTCACGCCGGCCACCGACAGCAACTGCTTGAGCATCGGTACGCAGGACCCGCAGCTGGTGCCGGCCCGCGTGCAGGCCTTGAGCGCCGGCACGTCGGTGCAGCCGTCGGCGATCGCCCCGAGGATGTGGTCCTTGGTGACGGCGTTGCACGAGCAGACCTGCGCCGCCCCCGGCAGGGCGGCGAGCCCCGTGCCGGCGCCCGCCTCCGCCCCGGCCGGCGCGAGCAACGCCAGCGGCGGTCCCGGCAGCGGGCCGCCCACGCTGGCCCGCAGCGTCGGATACGCCGACGCGTCGCCGACCAGCACGCCGCCCAGGAGGGTGCGGGCGTCGTCGGAGAGCACCAGCTTCGCGTAGACCCGGGTCGCCGGGTCGACGAACGTGACGTCCAGGCTGCCCTCGGTCCGGCCGTGCGCGTCGCCGAAGGACGCCACGTCCACGCCGAGCAGCTTCAGCTTGGTCGACAGGTCCGCGCCGGGGAACACCGCCTGCCCGCCGAGCAGCCGGTCGGCCACGACCTCCGCCATGGCGTACCCGGGCGCCACCAACCCGTAGCAGACCCCCGCCACGGCGGCGCACTCGCCGACCGCCCAGATCCGCTCGTCGGCCGTGCGGCACGCGTCGTCCACCAGCACGCCGCCGCGGTCGCCGACGGGCAGGGCGGCCTGCCGGGCCAGCGTGTCCTGCGGGCGGATGCCGGCGGCAACGACCACCACGTCGGCGGGCAGCCAGGTGCCGTCGGACAGTGTCACGCCCTGCACCCGGCCGTCCGCCCGGGCCCGGACGGCGGTGGTCGCGGCGCCCAGGTGGGTCTTGACGCCCAGTTCCTCGACGTAGCGGCGCAGCATCGCCCCGCCCGCCTCGTCCACCTGCAGCGGCATCAGCCGCGGCGCGAACTCCACCACGTGCGTGCCCAGCCCCAGCAGCCGCAGCGCGTTGGCCGCCTCCAGGCCGAGCAGGCCGCCGCCGATCACCACGCCGGTGCGCGCGTTCTGGGCGTGGGCCCGGATCCGCTCCAGGTCGTCGAGCGTGCGGTAGACGAACACGCCGCGCGCGTCGCGGCCGTCGACCGGCGGCACGAAGGGGTACGACCCGGTGGCGAGCACCAGGGCGTCGTACGGGTATTCGCCGGCGTCCGTGGTCACCACCCGGCGGTCCCGGTCGATCACCCGGGCCGGCTCGCCGAGCCGCAGGTCCACGCCGTCGTCGGGCGTGTGCAGGCTCAGCTCCTCGGCGCTGGCGCCGTCGAAGTACGCGGAGAGCCGCACCCGGTCGTACGCGGGCCGGGTCTCCTCCGCGAGCACCGTGACGCGCCAGGAGCCGGCGGTGTCCCGGGCCCGCAGCGCCTCCACGAACCGCTGCCCGACCATCCCGTTACCGACAACAACGAGCTCACGCTGAAATGTAGGGTTCATTCGCTCGCGCGGCGCTTCGTGCGACGCCTTCCCTCCGCTCCGCTCCGGTCCAGGCGCCGCCGCGCCAGCTCGCTCACTCACTGGGCCAGGCGCCGCCGCGCCAGCTCGCTCACTCACTGGCTACTCCTACTGGTGAATCCACTGACGACAGCCAGCCGACGATGCCCTCGACGGCGTCCTTGCAGGTGCCGCAGCCGGTGGTCGCGCGGGTGCGCGCCACCACCTGGTCCACAGACCGCGCGCCGGCCCGCCAGCAGCGGACCAGGGCGCCCTTGCTCACCGTGTTGCACTGGCACACCGTCGCCGCGTCCGGCATCAGCGCCGGCGTCTCGGCCACCGGCGTCGCGCTGCCGCCGATCGCCCGGCCGAGCAGCAGTGCGCGGCGGTCCGCGGGCACCGGCGCGCCGCGGTCGAAGAGCTGGATGACCGTGCCGACCCCCGGGTTGTCGCCGAGCATGATGGCGCCGGCGAGGCGGTCGCCGGCCAGCACGAGCTTGGCGTACGTCCCGCGGGCCGGGTCGGCGAAGCAGAGTTCCTCGTGCGCCGGGTCGGCGCGGCTGGTCTGCCCCATGGCGGCGAGGTCGATGCCGGCGGCCTTGAGCCGGGTGACCGGTGGCGTCGCCGCGTACCGGGCGGCCGGGTCGTCGCCGGCGAGCAACTGCGCCACCACCCGCGCCTGCTCCCAGGCCGGCGCCACGAGGCCGGAGACCGCGCCGGCGTGCTGGGCGCAGTCGCCGATGGCGCTGATGTGCGGGTCGCTGGTGCGCAGGGCGTCGTCGACGACGATCCCGTGCTCGACGGCCAGGCCGGTCGCCTGGGCCAGCGCGGTCTCGGGCCGCACGCCGCACGCGATCACCAGCAGGTCCGCCGCCAGCGTGCGGCCGTCGCTCAGGCCCAGGGTGACGCCGTCGGCGCGCGCGTCCACCGCCTGCGCCGCGGCCGCCAGCTCGGTGCCCACGCCGAGCCCGGTGAGCGTGCGGGCGAGGATGTCGCCGGCGGCCCGGTCGAGCTGCCGGTCCATGAGGTGGCCGACCGCGTGCACGACCCGTACGTCCAGGCCGCGCGCGGCCAGCCCCCGGGCGGCCTCCAGGCCGAGCAGCCCGCAGCCGAGCACCAGCGCGCTGCGGGCGCCGGCGGCGGCGGCCAGGATGCGCCGGCAGTCCTCCAGCGTGCGGAACACGGCCACCCGGGCGGGCAGGTCCGCCCGGTCGAGCCCGGCCAGCGGCGGCACGACCGGCCGGCTGCCGGTCGCGAGCACCAGGTGGTCGTACTCCAGCACGTCGCCGTCGGCGGTGGTCACCCTGCGGGCCGCCCGGTCGACGGCCCGCACGGCCACCCCGGCCCGTACGTCCAGGCCGTGGCCGGCGGCCTCGGTCAGTGCGACGTCCGGCTCGGCCACCTTGCCGGCCAGCAGATTCGACAGCAGGATCCGGTTGTACGCCCGGTGCGGCTCCGCGCCGAGGACGGTGACCTTGAGGTCGGCGTCCCGGGCGTGCAGCTCCGACGCGAGCCGCGAACCGGCCATGCCGTACCCGACGATGACTACTCTCATGCCACCCGCTCCACCCGTACCGCGCAGACCTTGAACTCCGGCATCCGGGAGACCGGGTCCAGCGCGTCGTTGGTCAGTGAGTTCGCCCGCGCGGCGCCACCCCAGTGGAACGGGGCGAACACGGTGTCGGGCCGGATCGTCTCGGTCACCCGGGCCGGCGCCTCCATCTCGCCGCGGCGGCTCGTCACGCGTACCGCATCGCCGTTGTCGATGCCCAGGCGCGCCGCGAGATCCGGATGCAGCTCGACGAAGGCCTGCGGCGCCGCCCGCCGCAGCGGGCCGATCCGCCGCGTCTGGGCGCCCGACTGGTACTGCGCCAGCACCCGCCCGGTGGTCAGGTAGAGCGGGTAGCTGTCGCAGACCTCCTCGGCCGCCGCCCGGTGCTCGACGGGCACGAACCGGGCCCGCCCGTCCGGGGTGGCGAACCGCTCGCCGAACAGTCGCGGCGTGCCCGGCCCGTCCACCGACGGGCAGGGCCAGAAGACGCCGTCCTCGGCGTCGATCCGGTCCCAGGTCACGCCCGCGTAGTCGGCCGGCGCGCCGGCCGTGGCGCGGCGCAGCTCGGCGAAGACCTCGCGCGGGTCGGCCGGGAACCCGGCGGGCCGGCCGAGCCGTTCCGCCAGCTCCGCCAGCAGCGCCAGGTCCGTCCGCACCTGCGGGGGCGGCTCGCGTAGCGCGCGGCGGCGCAGCACCCGCCCTTCGAGGTTGGTCATCGTGCCGTCCTCCTCCGCCCACTGCGCGGTCGGCAGGACAACGTCGGCGATGGCGGCGGTCTCGGACAGCACGAAGTCGGCGACCACGAGCAGGTCCAGGTCCCGCAGCCGGCCCTCGACCCGGGCGGCGCGCGGCGCGGACACGACGGGGTTGGAGCCGAAGACCAGCAACGCCCTGGGACCGGCGGCCGTGCCGAGCAGGTCGAGCAGCTCGTACGCGGAGACGCCGGCACCCGGCAGGTCGTCGGGTGCGACGCCCCACACCCCGGCGACGTGCGCGCGGGCGGCCGGGTCGGCGATGTGGCGGTAGCCGGGCAGCTGGTCCGCCTTCTGCCCGTGCTCGCGCCCGCCCTGGCCGTTGCCCTGCCCGGTGAGGCAGCCGTAGCCGGAGCCGGGCCGGCCGGGCAGGCCGAGGGCAAGCGCCAGGTTGATGAACGCGCTGACCGTGTCCACGCCCTTGGCGTGCTGCTCGGCCCCGCGAGCGGTCAGGATGACGGCGTTGCCGGCCGTGGCCAGCGCGCGGGCGGTGGCCTCCAGGTCGGCGACCGGCACGCCGGTCAGGCGCTCCACCCGGGCCGGCCAGTAGCCGGCGACCGCGCGCCGGACGGCGTCGAAGCCGGCGGTGCGCTCCGCGATGTACGCGTGGTCGAGCCAGCCCTCGGTCAGCGCGATGTGCAGCAGGCCGTTGGCCAGCGCGAGGTCCGTCCCGGGGGTGGGCTGCAGGTGCAGGTCGGCGCGGCGCGCGGTGGGGGTGGCCCGCGGGTCGACGACGATGAGGGTGCCGCCCCGGTCCTGCTGCGCGGCGAGGTACCGGGCGAACGGTGGCATGGTCTCGGCGACGTTCGCGCCGACCAGCAGCAGCGTGTCGGCGGTGCCCACGTCGGCGAGCGGGAACGGCATGCCGCGGTCGACCCCGAAGGCCCGATTGCCCGCGGCGGCGGCCGAGGACATGCAGAAGCGCCCGTTGTAGTCGATGAACCGCGTGCGCAGGGCGACCCGCGCGAACTTGCCGAGCGCGTACGCCTTCTCGTTGGTGAGGCCGCCGCCGCCGAAGACCGCGACCGCGTCGCGGCCGTGTCGGGCCTGGAGGTCGGCGATGCCGCCGGCGACGCGGCCGAGCGCCTCGTCCCAGGAGGCCGGCCGCAGCGGGCCGTCGCGGTGGTCGCGGACGAGCGGGGTGGTCAGTCGCTCGGGGTGGTCGAGCAGCTCGGCGGCGGTCCACCCCTTCTGGCAGAGGCCGCCGGAGTTGGTGGGGAAGTCGCGGGGGAGCACCGCCACGCCTCCGCCGGCCGTCTCGCGCAGGGTCATCCCGCACTGGAGGGCGCAGTAGGGGCAGTGGGTGGCCGCCTCGCGGGGCCGGGCCGCCGGCCCGGGCGCCCCGTCGGCGGCGGTCGTCGCCCCATCGGTCGCCATGCACGGAAGCCTGAACGGGGGCGGTTTCGCAGGCGGGTCTCGCTTGTTTCGAACCTGCTAAGAGCGGCTCACACCACCCGTGGGCAGGGGGTTAATGCCCGCCGTCCAGATTTCGGGACCGGCGTACCGGATACCGGGAGGCCGGGAGGCGGCGGCGCTGTGGTCATACCGGCGGTATGATTGCTGGCATGACCGCCAAGGTGACCCTCTCGTTCTCCGACGACACCATCTCCGAGGCCCGCCGCTTCGCCCAGCGCGACGGGGTTTCGCTCTCGGCCTGGATGGAGCGGGCCGCGCGCGAGCGGGCCCTGCGCGAGGTCTTCACCGCCCACGCGGTCGCGCTGCGCCGCTCCGGTCTCGACCTGGAGGCGGCTGCCCTGGCCGACGCGCGCGAGGTGGGGTTGGTCGACGCGGAGCTGTTCGGCGACGGCGCGCGTGCTGCGTAGGGGCGAAATCTGGCGCATCTCCGGCGCCCGTGAGCGCCTCGGCCTGGTGATCAGCTCCGACGTCTACAACGGCACGGACGTGCCGATCGTGGTGGTGGCCGAGGTGGTGGCCGAGGAGCTGCTGCGGGATTCGCCGCTCGCCGTGACCATGGGGCGGTATGTGATCATGCCGGACCGGCTTTCCGCGCCGATGAAGAAGTGGTTCACCGAGCGGGTCGACGTGGTCGACGCCCAGACCATGCAGCGGGTCGGCCGGGCGCTGCGGATCATCCAGGACGTGTAGGCGCCGTTCTCACCGCCCGGCGGCCGCCGGAGTGCGGCAACCGTTGCAGCACCGACGCGGATCACGAAACGGGCGGGTAACCCGCGGCTGCGATCTTCTGGCTCATCACCCATCAGGGAGGAGCCTGCTATGACCACCGCCACCCCGGTCCTACCGGCCGCACCGGCCCCCGCCGCGGCGCGCCGCGGCCGCTGGATCGACGACTGGCGGCCCGAGGACCCCACGTTCTGGCGGACGACCGGCGCTGCCGTCGCGCGGCGCAACCTCATCTTCTCGATCTTCGCCGAGCACGTCGGCTTCTCGGTCTGGACGATGTGGTCGGTCCTGGTGCTCTTCCTGGGCCCGGCGTACGGGATCGACCCGGCCGGCAAGTTCCTGCTCACCGCCGCCCCGGCACTGCTCGGCTCGATCGTCCGGCTGCCGTACACCTTCGCGGTGGCCAGGTTCGGGGGCCGCAACTGGACGATCGTGAGCGCCGGTCTGCTGATCGTCCCCGCGGTGCTGGCGGCCGTCGTGATCGAGCCGGGCGTCTCCTACACCACGCTCATGCTCGTGGCCTGCGTCGCCGGCGTGGGCGGCGGCAACTTCGCCTCGTCGATGGCGAACATCAACGTCTTCTACCCGCAGCGGCTCAAGGGCTGGGCGCTCGGCCTCAACGCCGGCGGCGGCAACATCGGCGTGGCCGCCGTCCAACTGATCGGCCTGCTCGTGCTCGCCACGGTCGGGGCGGGGCATCCGCGCCTGGTGGCCGGCATCTACGTCCCGCTGCTCGTGCTCGCGGCGCTCGGCGCGGCGCTGTACATGGACAACATCACCTCGGCGGCGAACGAGAAGGGCGCGATGCGGGAGGTCACCCGCGACGCGCACACCTGGATCATGTCGTTCCTCTACATCGGGACGTTCGGCTCGTTCATCGGCTTCGGTTTCGCGTTCGGGCAGGTCCTGCAGGTGCAGTTCAAGGGGCAGTTCGCCACGCCGATCGACGCCGCGTACGTCACCTTCCTGGGGCCGCTGCTCGGCTCGCTGATCCGGCCGGTCGGCGGCTACCTGGCCGACCGCATCGGCGGGGCGACGGTGACGTTCTGGAACTTCGTGGCGATGGCCGCCGGCGCCGGCATCGTGCTGTACGCCTCCACCCAGCGCTCCCTGCCGCTGTACCTGGTCGGCTTCATCGCGCTGTTCGTCTTCTCCGGGGTCGGCAACGGCTCCACGTACAAGATGATCCCGGCGATCTTCAAGGCGAAGGCGGCGACCGCCGTGGCGGCCGGCGCCGACGAGGCCGCCGCGGAGCGGCACTCCCGGCGGATGGCGGGCGCGCTGATCGGCATCGCGGGCGCCGTCGGCGCCTTCGGCGGGGTGCTGGTGAACGTGGCCTTCCGCCAGTCGTTCCTGACCTACCAGACGGCCGACGCCGCGTACCTGGCCTTCATCATCTTCTACGCTCTCTGCTTCCTCCTCACCTGGGCCGTCTACCTGCGGCCCTCCCCGCGCCGCCTGACCGGCGTCTGAACCCCCGCCGGGGCGCCTGGCGGATCGGGTCCGACCCGGTCCGGCAGGCGCCGCTCCGGCATGATCGACGGCGTTTTGACCCTCGTGCCGGGGAGCGGGTATCGTTGGCCGCTGGTGTGCGACGCGAAGGCATGCTGCTGGGACGAAATGCTGTCGTGACGGCATACCGTGGGACGCGCGCGTCTTCGTGAACCGTGCACCGTGATGACCTGTGCACTGCGATGACGTTGCTGCGGCCCCTCCGGCGGTCCGTCCCCGACTACGAGACAAGGTAGACCTGTGCGTACGTACAGCCCGAAGCCCGGTGAGATCGAGCGTCAGTGGCACGTCATCGACGCATCCGACGTCGTGCTGGGCCGGCTCGCGACCCACGCCGCCACGCTGCTGCGCGGCAAGCACAAGCCGACGTTCGCCCCGCACGTCGACACGGGTGACTTCGTCGTCATCGTCAACGCCGGCAAGGTCGCCCTGACGGGCAACAAGCGGCAGACGAAGGTGGCCTACCGGCACTCCGGCTACCCGGGCGGCCTCAAGCAGATCGGGTACGCCGAGCTGCTGGACAAGCGGCCCGAGCGGGCGGTCGAGCTGGCCGTCAAGGGCATGCTCCCGCACAACAAGCTCGGCGCGAAGCTCATCCGCAAGCTGAAGGTGTACGCCGGCGCCGAGCACCCGCACGCCGCGCAGCAGCCGGCGCCGTTCGAGATCAAGCAGATCGCGCAGTGAGCGCGGGCGAAGGAACCAGCATGACCGACATCTCCGTGCCGACCCCCTCCGCCGTCGCCACGGCGGTCGAGACCCCGGCCCCCGTCGCCGCCCCCGCGCCGACGCGGGTGCCGCGCGGCGACCGCCCCATCCAGACCGTGGGCCGGCGCAAGGAAGCCATCGTCCGGGTGCGCATCATCCCCGGCTCTGGCAAGATCACCTGCAACGGCCGGGACCTCGAGGCGTACTTCCCGAGCAAGGTGCACCAGCAGCTCATCCGCGAGCCGCTGGTGACGGCCGAGAAGGCGGAGGCCTTCGACATCATCGCCAACCTGCGGGGCGGCGGCACCACCGGGCAGGCCGGCGCGCTGCGCCTCGGCATCGCCCGGGCCCTGATCACGAGCGACCCGGACGACCGTCCGGCGCTGAAGAAGGCCCGCAAGGCGCCGCAGTACTCCAAGCGCTGATCGTGCGTCGTTAGCACACGGCCGGCCGTACCCCTGCCATCCTGGGGGGACGGCCGGCCGTGTGCGTCCACACCGCTGCCGTGCCGCCGGCGGCGTCGCCGTTGGCCAGCAGATCTGGAGGTTCTCCCATGGGCCGGCTCTTCGGCACGGATGGCGTACGCGGTCGGGCAAACGCCGATCTCACCCCTGAGCTCGCCATGTCCGTGGCACTAGCCGCGGCGCACGTGCTCGGCGAGCGGGACCGCACCCACCCGCCG
Organism: Pilimelia sp.; assembly: GCA_035634075.1. GTDB lineage: Bacteria > Actinomycetota > Actinomycetes > Mycobacteriales > Micromonosporaceae > DASQDS01. The sequence goes on from DASQDS010000356.1 coordinate 13,505, forward strand.
GTGGCCGTGGTCGGGCGGGACCCGCGGGCCAGCGGGGAAATGCTCGAAGCCGCCGTCGTCGCCGGGCTGGCCAGTGCCGGCGCCCACGTCGTCCGGGCCGGCGTGCTGCCCACCCCCGGCGTGGCCTACCTGGTGGGCGAGGCGCGCGCCGACCTCGGCGTGATGCTGTCCGCCTCGCACAACCCGATGCCCGACAACGGGATCAAGCTGTTCGCCGCCGGGGGTCACAAGCTGCCCGACGACGTCGAGGACCAGATCGAGGCGGCCATCGGCGCCGCCGCGGCCGGCACGCCGGGCGCCGCGTGGCGGCGCCCCACAGGGGCCGCGGTCGGCCGCGTCGACGACCTGCTGGACGGGGCCGAGCATTACATCAACCCCCGGGTCGGCACGGTGCCGCACCCGCTGGCCGGCGTGCGCGTGGTGGTCGACTGCGCGAACGGCGCGGCCGCTGAGGTGGCCCCGGCCGCCTACCGGGAGGCCGGCGCGGAGGTCATCGCGATCCACGCGGAGCCCGACGGGCTGAACATCAACGACGGTTGCGGCTCCACCCACCTCGACCAGGTCCGGGCGGCGGTGCTGGAGCACGGCGCCCAGCTGGGGCTGGCGCACGACGGCGACGCGGACCGCTGCCTGGCGGTCACCGCCGAGGGTGAGGACGTGGACGGGGACCAGATCCTGGCGATCCTGGCCGTGGGGATGCGCGAGGCGGGCGCCCTGGCGCAGGACACCTTGGTCGCCACGGTGATGAGCAACCTCGGTCTGCGCCTCGCCATGTCCCGGGAGGGCATCAGGCTGGTGGAGACCAAGGTCGGCGACCGGTACGTGCTGGAGGAGCTGCGGGGCGGCAAGTACGCCCTGGGCGGGGAGCAGAGCGGGCACGTCATCATGCCGGCGTACGCCACCACCGGCGACGGTGTGCTGACCGGGCTGCACCTGATGGCGCGGATGGCGGCCACCGGCAGGTCCCTCGCCGACCTGGCGACCGTCCTGACGAAGCTGCCGCAGGTGCTGGTCAACGTGCCGGTGGGCGACCGGGCCGCCGGGGCGGGCGCGCCGTCCGTGCTGGCCGCCGTGGCGGCGGCTGAGGCGATGCTCGGGGACACCGGGCGGGTGCTGCTGCGGCCCTCCGGGACGGAGGCGCTGGTGCGGGTCATGGTCGAGGCGGCCACGGAGGACGTCGCCGGCGAGGTCGCCGGGCGGATCGCCGACGAGGTGCGGGCCGCCAGCCCCGCGACGTAGACGCTCGCGGCACCGGCTGCCGCGGGCCGGGCGACGGTCGCAAGAGCCGTTAACCTGAGTAACTTTCCGTGTAGATTCGACTACGCAGTGGCACCAATGGGGTGCGCGCGGTCCGGCGTCCCCCGGTGGGCGTCGGAGCCGGGACCCGCCGGGTCTGTGTTGTCGAGATGACGCGGGATGTCGATGTCTGTGCGAGCGTGGTCGAGTCGTGCCAAGCGGCGGTTCGTGACCCGGCTGGTCGTCAGCGTCCTGGCGCTGACGCTGCCGATCATGGCTGTCATCGTCGTCGGCCTGACCGCTTCGGCGGTGCAGGAGCTGGAGCGCAACGCCCTCCGGGTGCTGCAGAACGAGGCCGGCCTGGTGGCCAGCCAGGTCCAGTCCTACATCGGCGAGCGGCGGACGGACCTGCGGCTCATCGCCCAGGCGGTGGGGTCGGACGTGGCCCAGGCGGAGGCGCGGCTGGCGGCGCTGCACCGGATCGACCCGGGCTTCGTGGCGCTCGAGATGGTGGACGTCACCGGGCGCCGCCTCGCGGTCAGCGCCGAGGACGGGCACCCCCAGTTCCGCCACGGGACCGCGGAGTGGTTCCGGCGGGCGGCGGGCGGGTCGGAGGCCATCAGCCCCCTCACCCGCAGCGGTGACGACCTCGAACTGATGGTCGCCCAGCCCATCCGCGACGCCGACGGCCGGGTGGCCGCCGTCCTGATCGGCGACCTGGACGTCGCGCTGCTCTGGCGGCCCCTCGACCAGGTCGACTACGCCCGTACCGGCGAGATCTACCTGGCCACCCCGGACAAGCGGATGATCCTGAGCTCCCGCGCGGGCGCGGTCAGCGACGACGACGACGTGATCCGCGCCGGCGCGCTCAGCACGCCGACCGACACCGCGGCCGTCCGCGCCGCGCTGACCGGCGCGAACGGCGCCACCGAGGCGCTGGACTACCGGGGTGTGCGGTCGATGTCCGGGTACGCGTCGGTGCCCACCACGGGATGGGCCGTGGTGGCCAAGGAGGACCGGGAGGAGGCGTTGACCAGCGCCCGCCGGCAGTGGAACGCCGGGCTGACGATGATCCTGGTCGCCACGCTGCTCCTGGCGCTCGGCGCGATGTGGTTCGCCCGCCGGGAGTCGAGCCGGATGAGGGCTGTCGTCGGCGGCATCCGCACGGTGGGGGCCTCGGTGACCAACGGCGCCCAGGACGTGTCCTCCGCATCCCGGGAACTGGCCACCACGACCACCGAGCAGAGCGCCTCGGTGACGCAGACGTCGGCCACGATGGAGGAGCTGGCCCGCACGGCCGGGGCAATCTCCGACACGATGGACCGGGTGGCGGCCGAGTTGGAGGACACCCGGGTCACCCTGAAGCGGGCGCAGGACGCCATCGCCGCGTCGGGGGAGCGGACGCTCGCGCTCAGCGCCCGGGTGCACGAGATCAGCGGCATCCTGGAGCTGATCAACGAGATCGCGGACCAGACCAACCTGCTCGCCCTCAACGCCGCCATCGAGGCCGCCCGGGCCGGGGAGAGCGGCCGGGGGTTCGCGGTCGTGGCCGACGAGGTGCGCCGGCTGGCGGAGCGCTCCAAGACCTCGGCCGCCGAGATCTCGTCCATCGTCAGCGCCGCCGAGTCGGAGAACACCTCCACCGTCCTGGCGATGGAGGCCGGGGCCAAGCAGGTCGACCGCAGCCTCGACCTGATCGACGGCGTCCTGGTCGGCGGCGAGCAGGTGCGGCTCACGACCCAGCAGCAGCGCGCCGCCACGGAGCAGGTCGTGAGCGCGATGGCGCAGATGACCGAGGGCAGCCGGCAGCTCTCCGCGACGGCGCAGCAGCTGGCCGGCTCCGCGGCCGCCATGGCGGAGCTGGCGACGGACCTGGAGAACACGGCCCGCTCCGCCGCGGACCGCTTGTGAGCGCGAGGAGTGAGCGAAGCGAGCCCCGCAGTCGCGAACGGAAGGAGACCCTATGAGTGCCGTCACGGTTCCCGTGCACGCCGCCCGGGACGCGGCCATCCTCCTACCGGTCGGCGACGAGCTCTTCGCCTTCGACGTCAGCTCGGTCCGGGAGGTGGTCATGGCGCCGAAGGTGACCAGGGTGCCGACCCTGCCACCGGGGGTCCTCGGCGTGTTCAACCTCCGTGGCGCCGTGCTGCCGGTGCTGGACGCCGCAGCGCTGGTCGCCCCCTCGACACCCGCCGGGCAGCCCAGGTCCGGGGGCGCCGGCTTCGCGGTGGTCGCGCGCTGCTGGGCGTACGACGTCGCCCTTGTCGTGTCGGCGATGCCGACCATGGCCCGGCTGACCGGCCCGGTGCAGCCGTCGGAGAGCCCGGGCGCCGCCGGGATGTACCGCCGCGGCGACCGGCTGGTCACCATGCTGGACCTGGCGGAGTTGCTCACGGCCGCCGGGTTGGGGCTCGACCAGCGCGGGGCGGAGGTCGGCTGACAGTGGGGGTGTCCGGGCACGAGCCGCGCTTTCGCCAGCTGTTCCTGGAGGAGGCGGGGCCCAGCCTGGACCGGCTCTCCCGGGACCTGTTGGCGCTCGAGCACGTGGGCACCGACCCGGCGCTGGTCAACTCCCTGTTCCGGGAGGCGCACAACCTCAAGGGCGGGGCCGGCGTGGTGGGCCTGGACGAGGTCCGGCGGCTCGCGCACGCGATGGAGGACGTTCTGGAGCCGCTGCGCGACGGCCGGTCGCTCGCCACCGCCGAGGTGGTCGACCGGTTGCTGGCGGCGGTGGACGGGGTCCGTGTCGTGCTGCCCGCCCTGGTGACGGGCGCGCCCCACGGCGTGGACGTGGACCGGCTCGAGGCGTTGCTGCGCGGTGGAGCCCTCCCGCCCTCACCCAGCCCGCCCTCACCCAGCCCACCCCAGCCGCCGACGACCGGCCCGCCGGCCGCCGGCGGTCCGGCGTCGGGCGGTCCGGCGCGCGGCGGCCAGGCGACGGCTGGTCCGGCCACCGGGACCGCCACCCTGCCGATGCCGGTCGCGCGGCTCGACGAGATCGCCCGGCTCGTGGGGGAGGGCGCGGGCGCGCATTCCCGGCTGGGTCGCTACCTGAACGACCGGCTAGACACCGAGGCCGCCGAGGTGGCCGAGTTCCGCGAACTCGCCGCGCTGCTGAACGACCTGCAGGAGCGCACGACCCGGGCCCGGATGGTGCCCATCGCGGCGCTCGCCGACCCGCTGCACCGGGTCGTCCGGGATCTGTCCCGCAAACTCGGCAAGCAGGTCCGCTGGGAGGTCTCCGGCGCGGAGACCGAGCTGGACCGCAGCCTGATCGACCAGCTCACCGGGCCGCTGCTGCACCTCGTCCGCAACGCTGTGGACCACGGCGTGGAGGCGCCGGACGAGCGCACCGCCGCCGGCAAGCCGGCGCAGGCCACCGTCCGACTGCACGCCATGCAGATCGGCTCCGAGGTGGTCATGACCGTGGTGGACGACGGCCGGGGCATCGACGTCGACCGGGTCCGGGGCGCGGCGGGGGACCCGTCGCTCTCCGACGAAGAGGCGATCTATCTGGTCTTCCGGTCCGGCCTGTCCACCGCCGAGACCGTCTCCGAGGTCTCCGGCCGGGGCGTGGGGCTGGACGTCGTCCGGACCAACCTGGAGGCGGTCCGCGGTCACATCAAGGTGCGCTCGGCGACCGGCCGGGGCACCGAGTTCCGGATCACCGTGCCGGTGACGCTGACGGTGCTGCGCTGCCTGATCGTCGGCGCGGGCGGGCAACGGTACGCCCTACCGTTGCACATGGTGGTCACCGTGCTGCCGCCGAGCGCCACCGATGAGGTCGCCGACGGACGGGCGATCGTCCGCGTCGGGGACCAGGCCGTTCCGGTGGGCGCGCTCGCCGAGACGCTGGCGCCCGGCGCGCCCGCCGAAGCGGGACCGGCGGTTGTCCTGGCCGGCCTGACCCGCCAGCGCGCGTTCCGGGTGGCGGCGCTGCTGGGGCAACGCGACGTGGTGGTCAAGGAGCTGAGCCCGCTGCTGCCCCGGCTGCCGATCCTCACCGGCGTCAGCGCGGAGCCGGACGGGACGGTGCTGCTGGTGCTGGACGCGAACGGGCTGATCGACCTGGCTCGCGGGCGGCACGCGCCCGGCCGGCAGGCGCCGCCGGCCGGGCGGGCCCCCGCCCGGATCGACGGCTCGATCCTGGTGGTGGACGACGTGCTGACCGTACGGGAGCTGCAGCGGTCCATCCTCGAACGCGCCGGCTACACCGTGCACGTGGCCGCCGACGGCGAGGAGGCGCTGACGCTGGCGGAATCCGTACCGCTGGATCTGGTGCTCACGGACGTGGAGATGCCGCGGATGGACGGGTTTGAACTGACCCGCCGGCTGCGCGCCCACCCCCGGCTGGGCGGCGTGGGGATCGTCGTGCTGACCTCCCTCGGCACCGACGAGGACCGCCGGCGCGGCATGGAGGCGGGTGCCGACGGCTACATCGTCAAGAGCCAGTTCGACGAGCGGGCGCTGCTGGCGGCCGTACAGCAGACCCTTGGCGAGCCGGCATGACTGTCCGCGTGGCGATCTGGTCCACGCCGGAGGCCGAGGGCCCCCTCCGGCGCGCCCTGCAGCGGGACGCCGCGACGCAGGTCACCGCCGACTCCGGGCGCGCGTCGCGACCGCCTGGCGGGCTGGCGGCCGACGTTCTCGTGGTGGACCTGGAGTCCCTCGGCCCCGCCGGGCTGGACCTGATCCGCGAGGTGATGCGCTCCGACCCGCTGCCGGTGCTGGCGTTGTGCCCCGGCGGCGAACGGCCGCCGACGGCCGCGCAGGCCCGCGGTTACGGGGCGGTCGACGCCATCGGCCGCGTCGCGGGCCTGGCCACCGACGGTGAGTTGCTGCGGCAGCGGGTCCGGCTGGTAAGCGGCGTGAGCGTCGTACGCCGGACGCAGTCCCCGCCCCCGTCGGTGTCCGTCCGGGGCGGCGGGTCGGTGGTGGCGATGGCCGCCTCGACCGGCGGCCCGGCGGCGCTGGCCACGGTGCTCGGCGGGGTTGCCGGCCTGGCGGCGCCCGTGCTGATCGTCCAGCACCTGCACAGCGACTTCATGACCGACTTCATCACGTGGCTCGGCGGGCTGTCCGCCCTCCCGGTGTGCCAGGCGCCGCATGGGGAGATCCCGCGCGCCGGGCAGGTGTACGTCGCGCCGGCGGACCGGCACCTGCGGCTGGCCCTCGACCGCACACTGGCGCTCAGTGAGGTCCCGGTCACGGTCCACCGGCCGTCCGCGGACGAGTTGTTCCTGTCGGTGGCCAAAGTGGCCGGACCCACCGGGATCGGTGTGCTCCTCACCGGCATGGGCCACGACGGCGCGGCCGGCCTACTGGCGATGCGCCGGGCCGGCGCGCGAACGATGGTGCAGGACGAGCAGACCAGCGCGGTGTACGGCATGCCGGCCGCCGCGCTGGCCATGGGCGCGGCCGAGGCCGGCGTCCCGCTGCCGGCGGTGGCCGGCGCGATCCTGTCCGCGGCCCGCCGGCGGCCGACGTGAAGCGGGCGATGCTGGACCAGGTCGCCGCCGCCGTGGGCCGCCGCGCCGGCCTGAACGTCACGGGCGCGATGCGCGAGAAACTGTGCCGGTCCCTGCACCGCACCGCCGAGGCGCGCGGCGTGCCGGTGACGGTGCACCTCTCCGAGGTCGTCGCCGACGCCGCCGCGCAGCAGCGGCTCGTCGAGGAACTGACGGTGCACGAGTCGTCGTTCTTCCGCGACGCCGGCCAGCTCGCCGCCGTGGCCGAGCACGTCCTCCCGACGCTCCCCGGCCCCATCCGGATCTGGAGCGCCGGGTGCGCCAACGGCCAGGAGCCGTACAGCCTGGCCATGCTGTTGCTCGAGCGCGGACACCAGAACGCCCGGGTCGTCGCCACGGACATCTCCACCCGGGCCCTGGCGCGGGCCGAGGCGGGCAGGTACTCCGACGCGGCGCTGCGCGGCCTGTCGCCGGAGCGGCGCGCGGCCTGGCTCGCCCGGGACGGCGACGACTGGTCGGTCGCGCCGGCGCCGCGCCGGATGGTCACCTTCGCCCGCCACAACCTCGCGCTGGACGTGCCGCCGTTCCCGCCGGGCGCCTGCCAGCTCATCTTCTGTCGCAACGTCCTCATCTACTTCGCCCCGGAGGCGATGATGACCACCATCACGCGGATGCGGGACTGGCTGCCGCCGGGCGGCGTGCTGGTGCTCGGCGCCTCGGAGTCGCTGTGGCGGGTGACGGAGATGTTCGACCTCGTCTCGCTCAACGAGGCGTTCGTCTACCGCAAACCGGCCGCGGCCGGTGCCGCCGCGCGGGCCGGCTCGGCCCGGGGCGGTTCGGCGTCCCCCGGCGGTCGGGTGGCCGCCGGGTCGCGCTCCCGACTG
>DASQDS010000357.1:0-6522 GCA_035634075.1 Pilimelia sp.
GCAGCCGCCGGACCAGCCGGCGGCCGCCGGCCGCCGCCAGCGCGTGGCCCGCCCGCACGCCCTGCTCCAGCCGGAAGACGGCGTAGCGTACCGGCGGCGGCGCCCCGGGCAGCAATCCCCGCGCGTCCGGCAAGGCGAGCCGGCGCCGTCGTTCCGCCGGGGTGGGCAGGAGCCAGCGCCGCAGTGACCCCGGCGCCTCACCGCGCAGTGCGGCCGGCACGGTTCGCAGGCCCACCGCGGGTCGACGGGCGAGGACGTGCTGCATGAACGGCACCCAACGGGGCAGGTCCAACCCGTCCGCCACCGCACCGGCCGCCGGCCCCCCGCACCGCAGTGCCGCAACGAACGGGCCGACGCACCCCAGCGCCCGGGCCACCGCCCAGGCCTCGGCCCACGTCTGGGCCGGCAGCCGCCCCAGCCCACGGCCCAGGTCCAGCCACGCCTTGCGCTTGGCCCACCCGCCCTGCGCGGCGTGCAGGGCCAGGTGGAACGCGAATGCGCCCTCGTCCAGCGCCTCGACCTCCTGACCGTGCAAGGTGAACGGTGCCCGGTGGGCGTCGAGCACCGCCCAGGCGTCGGCGGGTGCCGCGGTCACGTACCGCAGCGTCCGGTGCAGGTCGATCATCGCCCCGTCGCCCGGCCGGACGAAGCTGTCCGCCACCGGTCCGGCCGCGACCGCCCGGAAGCCGAGGCCGGCGAGCACCGCGACCGCCTGCGCGTACGCGTCCGGCGGCACGATCAGGTCGATGTCCACGTAAGGCCGGAACGTGTCCGGGTACAGCCGCGCGGTGGTGACCGGGCCCTTCAGCAGAATCGGCCTGATCCCGGCCCGCCGCAGCGCCGCGATCGCCCCCAGGCCGGCGGCCTCCAGCGCCAGCTGCTGGGCTGCCCATCGCCGGTTCAACGCCGGATCCCCGCTCGCGCCGGTGGCCACGTCCCGCCTCGGCGGCACCGGCCGCCGCAACATGCCTTTCATAGGTCCGCCTTCCGTTCGCGTCTGCGGGCCCACTGCGCCCCCTCCTGGCTCCGTGCCTCAGACCGCCACGCCGGCGGCGAGCGCCAGGTCCCGCAGGCGGCCGTCCGATCGGCCGGTCAGCTCCGCCCACGTCCCGGTCTCGACCAACCGACCCGCGTCCAGCACAGCGATCCGGTCGGCGTCACGCACGGCCGAGAGCCGGTGCGCGATCACCACCACCGTGAGCCTGCCCCGCAGCGCGGCCAGGGCCGCCCGCACGTCCCGCTCGTGCTCGGTGTCCAGCGCGCTGGTCGACTCGTCCAGCACCAGCAGGCTCGGCCGGCGCAACAGCGCGCCCGCGATGGCGAGGCGCTGCCGCTCACCGCCGGACAGCAGCCCGCCCCGGTCGCCAACCTCGGTGGCCAGCCCGTCGGGCAGCGCACGCACGAAGTCCTCCGCGGCGGCGTCGCGCAGCGCCCGCCACAGTTGACGGTCGTCGGCGTCCGGGGCGTGCCGGCGGAGGTGGTCGGCGATCGTGCCGGGCGCCAGCACGGTGTCCTGCGGCACGTACGCCACCTGCTCGCGCCAGGCGCGCGCCCGAGCCCCCTCGACGGCCACGCCGTCGACCTCCAGCCGGCCGGCCGTCGGTGGCAGCAGCCCGCACAGCACATCGGCGAGCGTGCTCTTGCCGGCGCCGGACGGGCCGACGACCGCGGTGGTGGCGCCCGCCTCGATGGTCAGGTCCACGTCGCGCAGGGCCGCCGGGCGGTCGGCGGCCAGCCGCACCGTCACGCCGCGCAGCCGCACCCGGTCGGCCAGGCGCGCGACCGCGACGGACGCCCCCACGGCCGGCTCCATCGCGGCCACACAACCGCGCAGCGTGGCCTGCACGGCGACGAAGGCCGGCAGGGTGTGCGCGAGTTGTTGGGCCCGTTGCACCAGCCCGCCGACCAACGGCAGCAGCCGGGCGAAGACCAGGACCAGGACCAGCAGCCGGGCAGGCTCGACCGCGGCCCAGCCGACGGCCAGGGACACCAGGCCGGCCAGCAGGGCGGCGCTGCCGACGGCGTACGTCGCGGCGGTGCCGGCCACGGCCCGTTGGTAGGCCAGCATGGCGGCCCGTTCCTCGCGCACGACGCCGGCGAAGGCGTCGACGTAGGCGGCCTCGCCGTTGGCCGCCTTGGCCGCCTTGATGCCGTCGAGGAAACCGGTCGCGGTGGCGTACAGCCGGCGGTTGCGCACGGTGAGCTGCTCGCCGAGGCGCCGGGCGCGGCGGACCAGCGGGCGGGCCACGAGCAGCACGACCACCGCGACGCCACCGGCGGCGGCGGTGGCCGGCGGCGACAGGGCCGCTGCCACGGCCACGTACGCGGCCGTCACCGCGGCCGACACGGCCAGGTCGAAGGCCGACCGGGTCCCGGCCCCGACGCGGAGCACGTCGGAGGTCAGCGTGTGCATGAGGTCGCTGCGGCGCAGGACGGCCAGGTGCCGCCAGCCGGCGCCGGCCACCGCCCGGTACAGCCGCACGCGAAGGTCGTCGGTGAAGTCCGCCTGCAGGGCGGCGGCCCGCACGTCGCGGGCCCGGACCAGCACGGCCCGGCCGGCGCACACCGCCAGGAAACAGGCCAGGACGCCGACCAGCCCGCCGCCGGCCGGCACCGGCAGCCAGGACGGCGGCCCGGCCGCGGTGCCCGGCACCACGCCGGCGACCGCCAGCAGCGGCACCAGGAGGAGGAGACCGGTGCCCTCGCTCGCCGCGGCGGCGAGGGTGAGGGCGGCGACCAGGGCCAGCCGCCGGCGGCCGAAGCCGGCCAGGGCGGCGACGAACGGGCGGATCATCAGCGCACCGCGGCGAGAGCGGCCGCCGGCGGCGGGACGTTCGCCGGTTCGCGGCACAGCGCCTCCAGCGCCGCGACGACGTGCTCACGGCGGGCGTACGGGTCCAAGACCTGGGCCGCCGCCGGGTCGAGCGGCGGGACCGGCACGTGGGAGATCAGCGGGTGCAGCGGGCGGTGGTCGCACTCCCCCGCCCCGAAGAGCGTCTCGTGCAGCTTCTCGCCTGGCCGTAGTCCCGTGTAGATGATGTCGACCGGCGACCGGGCCTGGCCGGCGATGTGCTGCGCCACCTCGGCGATCCGTACGGGCTCCCCCATGTCCAGCACCAGGGCCTCGCCGTCCCGGCCGATGGTGGCCGCCTGCACGACCAGCTGGACCGCCTCCTGGACCGTCATGAAGTACCGCGTGACCTCCGGGTGCGTCAGCGTGATCGGGCCGCCGGCGGCGGCCTGGGCGGTGAAGGAGGTCAGCACGGAGCCCCGGCTGCCGAGCACGTTGCCGAACCGCACGTTGAGGAACGTGCCGGGGTACGCCCGCGCGGCGTGCGCGGTCAGCCGCTCGGTGATCCGCTTGGAGTAGCCGAGGACACTCGCCGGGTCGGCCGCCTTGTCGGTGGAGATGTTGACGAAACGCTCCACGTCCCGCGCGGCGTCGAGCACCGCCTGGGTGCCCCACACGTTGGTCTTCACCGCCTCGCCGGGGTGGCACTCCAGCAGCGGCACGTGCTTGAGGGCGGCCGCGTGGAACACCACGTCCGGACGCCGGGCCGCGAAGATCCGGGCGATCCCGCGGGCGTCGCGCAGGTCGGCGAGGATCAGCTCGGGGCTGTCCAGGACGGCCGCCCCACGCAGGGACAGCTGCACCGCGTGCAGCGCGGACTCGTCGCGGTCCAGCATCATGAGCTCGGCCAGCCCGAAGTGCTGGAGCTGGTGGCACAGCTCGGAGCCGATCGAGCCGCCGGCGCCGGTGACCAGCACGCGCTTGCCGGCCAGCGCCCGCGCCACGCCGGCCAGATCGATCTCGATCTGGTGGCGACCGAGCAGGTCTGCCACCTGCGGGTCGCGGACGTCGGTGACGGCGGCCCGGTGGTTGAGCAGTTCGGTGACCGACGGGAGCACCTTGAACGCCATGCCGGCCTGCAGGGCGATCCGGCGCACGTCGCGGATGACCTCGACCCGTGCGTTCGTCGCCGCGAAGATCAGCGTGCCGGCGCCGGTGCGGGCGGCGGCGGCCGGGATGTCCGAGCGGTCGCCCAGGACCCGCACGCCGTGGATGCGCAGGTGGCGCTTTGCCGGGTCGTCGTCGAGCAGCCCGACGGGCAGGTACCGGCCACGCCGGTCGTGCAGCATCGAGCGGAGCAGGTGGTGCGCCGCGGTGCCCGCGCCGAAGAGGAGCACCGGGGCGGCGGTCCGCGCGTCCGGGCGGAGCCGGCGTTCGTGGTGCTGCCGGCGCAGGTAGCGCACGCCGAGCATCAGCGTCAGCGCCAGGGCGCCGCCGACCACCGGTGCACTCGCGGGCACCGGCCGGTCGGCCATCGCGAGGTCGCCGACGAAGAGGAGGACCGCGCAGAGGCAGACGGTGGCGGCGACCGCCCGGATCTCCTCGAACGTGCCGAAGCCGTACCGGCCACGGTAGAGGAACTGGGCGTGCGCCACGGTGCTGTGCAGGAGGACCGCCAGCCCGACGGCGACCATGGTCGCGGCGAGCTGGTCGCGGGTGACGGTGAACTCGTAGCGGGTCAGGACGGCGGCGAGCAGGCCGGCGGTCCACGCGGTGGAGTCGACGATCAGCGGGGCGAGCCCGGGGAACCGGCGGGCACCACGGCCGGCGTCGGCACGGGACGGATACAGCGTCATCACCTCGATCTGGTCTGCCGTTCATGCACCCGGCGGCGGGAACGCGCCGCATTTGCCGGATTAGACCGTAACCAGACTTTGAAGCCAGATAGCATCTTTTCAGCTAGATAGGGCGATGTGAAATGGAGTGACCCACAATGGAGCTGCGCGACTACCTCCGCGCGGCGCGGCACCGCTGGTGGCTGGTGCTGGCCGTGACCGCGCTGGCGGTGGGCCTCGCGGCCCTGGTCAACGTCCGGACCCCGGCGCAGTACGCGGCGTCGGTGACCTTCTTCGTGACCACCCCGAACAACGGCGCGACGAGCGCGTACCAGGGCGGGCTGTTCTCGCAGCAACGGGTCAAGTCGTACGCCGACCTGCTGACCAGCGACCGGCTGGCCGAGGGCGTGCTCATCACGACCGACGTCCCACTGACGGTGGAGGCGATCCGCGGCCGGATCAGCGCCCAAGCCATCCCGGACACGGTCCTGCTGCAGGTCACCGTGACCGACGGTTCCGCGGACCGCGCGGAGCGGCTTGCGACCGCGGTGGCCAGCCAGTTCATCCGGCTGGTCAAGGACCTGGAGACGCCGCCGGGCGCGCGGACCCCGGCGGTGAAGGCGGAGGTCATCGCCGGGCCGCGGGTCGACCCGCGGCCGGTGGCGCCCAGGCCGGCGCGCAACCTCGCCATCGCCCTGCTGCTCGGCATCGCGGCCGGGATCGGCGCGGCCTGCCTCCGGGAGGCGCTCGACACCACGGTGAAGTCCGGCGAGTCCCTCCCGCAGCTCACGGGCGCGCCACTGCTCGGCGTCGTCCCGTTCGACGGCGCGGCGAAGCGCGCCCCGCTCGTGGTGGCCGGCAGCGTCGGTTCGCCGCGGGCCGAGGCGCTGCGCCAGGTGCGCACCAACCTCAAGTTCCTGGACGTGGACAACCCCGTGCGGACCATGGTGGTGACGAGCGCGGTCCCGGGCGAGGGCAAGTCGTGCACCGCCACCAACCTCGCCATCGTCCTCGCCGAGTCCGGGCGCCGGGTCCTGCTGCTCGACGCCGACCTGCGGCGCCCGCGCCTGGCCGACTACCTCGGGTTGGAAGGCGCGGTCGGGCTCAGCAACGTACTGGCCGGGCAGGCCACGCTGGCGGACGTGACCCAGCAGTGGGGTCGCAACCTGTGGGTGCTGCCCAGCGGGTTCGTCCCGCCGAACCCGAGCGAGATGCTCGGCTCGCAGCACATGCAGGACCTGCTCAACCAGCTACGGGAAGAGTTCGACACCGTCATCGTGGACACCCCGCCGCTGCTGCCGGTCACCGACGCCGCCGTGGTGGCCACCCGGGTGGACGGCGCGATTCTGGTCACCCGCTCCGGCAAGACGACCCAGTCGCAGGCCACGACCGCGGCGAACGCGGTACGCGCGGTCAACGCCCGACTGCTCGGCTGCGTGCTCAACATGGTCAAGGCCAAGAGCTCGGACGCCTACCACTACTACGACTACCGGCCGCACAACGTGGCCCCCCGGCAGCCGGCCGACGCCGACGACAGCGGCGCGGCCAGTCCGCCCGCGCCCGTCGAGGTGCCGGTCACCTCGGGGGCGAACCACCGGTCGGCTGGCACGCCAGGGGTGCCGTCATGACGCCCATCGACGCCCACAGCTCCTTGGCGCAGGTACGGAAGCCGGCCAGCGGGCCGTTGACCGGGTCAGGCAGGTCATCGGCGGCCCCCGGCACCGCCTGGACCCGGGGACGGGCCGCGATCGCGGCACCGACCAGGGCCCGCAGCCGAGGGCCGGCGGCCGCGTCCACCGGCGGGTCCACCGGCCCCGCCGCGGTCACCAGCCGGGTGAACTGCCGGATCGTGAAGGTCCGCCGCACCGCGGCCGGCACCAGCCGGACGCAGTGCGC
>DASQDS010000358.1:0-2881 GCA_035634075.1 Pilimelia sp.
CGGCCAGCCGCGCCCGGTCACGCTCGTGCTGGATGAGGTGTTCAGCCTGGCCGGCAGCCAGTGGGCCGACGATCTGGATTTCGTGCTGAGGCACTCGGAGGGCCGGCTGCGGCTCGTGCTCGTGGGTCGGTCGGACCCACCCTTTCCGCTCTACCGGTACCGGCTGGCCGGCACGCTCGGCGAGGTGGGCGGCGATGACCTGGCGTTCCTCGAGGCTGAGGCGGCCGAGCTGCTGTCCCTGCACGGGATCGACCTGGCGCCGGCCGCGCTCGCCTCGCTGCTGCGGCACACCGAGGGGTGGGCGGCCGGGCTGCGGCTGTTCGCGATGGTATTGGAGGGCCACGACGACGCCGAACGCGTGCTGGCGACGATCAGCGGCGACGAGTCCACCATCGCGGAGTACTTCGTGGGGGAGGTGCTGCGGGCACAGCCGGCCGAGCTGCGGGAGTTTCTGCTCAGGACCGGCGTTCTCGACGCGGTCACCCCTGACCTGGCCCGGGCGCTGACCGGCCGCGCCGACGCGGGACGCGTGCTGGGTGCGCTGGCGCGGGAGAACGTCTTCGTCCAGGCTGTCTCCGACCGACCGGCGGTCTACCGGTACCACCGGCTGTTCGCCGAACTCCTGCGTGCCGAGCTGGCGAAGGATGACGCGGCCCAGATTCCCGCCCTGCACCGGCGCGCCGCCGAGTGGTTTGCCGCGGAGGGACGGACCGCCGACGCCGTCGGCCACGCGGTCCTCGCCGGCGACTGGGCAATGGCCGCCGCCTGCGTCATTGACCACTGCGCCGTGGGGCAGCTCGTCCTGGGCGGCGCGACCGGGCTCGGCGGCCTGTTCCGGGGCATGCCGGAAGCCGCCGCCAGCCCCGAGTGCGCGCTGGTGACCGCCGCCCTCGCGCTCGCCGAGGGCGACCTCGACGCCGCCGCAAAGCAGCTGGCCCGGGCCGAGGAACTCCTCGCGGCCGGCGTGCCGGAACGCGGCACAATGCTCACCCTCGCGGCGACCCTTCTCGACGCCCTGTTGGCCGGCGCGTCGTGCGACAGGTCACGGATGTTGGATTCTGCGCGGGCGGCTGAGCGGTTGCTGGCGGGGGCTCCGGTGGAGCTGCTGGAGCGGCATCCGGAGCTGCGTGCTCTGGCGCTGACGGCGGTGGGTACGGCGCAGAGCTGGAGTGGGGCGCTCGGTGCCGCGGCGGCCACCCTGGCCGACGCGGCCGACGCCGCCACCGCGGGCGGTTGCGAGGCCTTGCGGGCGGACTGCCTGCAGCACCTGGCGCTGCTGGCCGCGTACCGGGGCAACCTGCGCCTGGCGGAGGCCACGGCCGGCCAGGCGGTCGAGCTGGCCGGGCCGGACGGCGGGCGGGGTACCCGGCCTGCCGTCGCCCATGTGGTGCTGGCCTGGGTGGCCACCGAGCACTATGACCTGGAGGTCGGCTGGCGGCACCTGCGCGCGGCGGAACACCTGTGCCGGGGGCGCGCCGGCGGCTTGGCTGAGACCGGACTCGCCCTCGTGCGGGCCCGGCTGCTGCGTGCCCGGGGCGAGGTCCGCAAGGCGCTGCAGACGGTCCAGCAGCTCGACTCGGGCGAGGCCCGACCGATGCCGGACTGGTTGGCGCGCGAGGTGGCGCTGACCCGGGCCCGGACACTGATCGCCGGCGGGCAGCCGGCGGAGGCCCTGGCGACCCTCGGAGACCTGACCGGCGAGGACGGCCAGAACTGCTCCGACGGCCCGGACGTCGCCGTCGTCCGGAGCGAAGCCCTGCACGCCGACGGCGACCTCGCCGGGGCGCGGCGGGCGCTGCAGACGGCGTTGGCCGGAGCCGAGGTTCCGGTGCCCGTGCTGGTAGCCGCCTGGATGATGCACGCCACGCTGGCCCTCGACGCGGCCGAGGTGGGCACCGCTCAGCACGCGTTGCGGCAGGCGTTACGGCTCGCCGGCCCGGAGGCACAGCGACGTCCCTTCAACGAGGTCGGGGTGCGGCTGCGCCGAATGCTGCGGGACAACCAGGACCTCGCAGCGCGGTACGAGGCGCTCGGCCGCAACGGCCCCGCGGCCCACCCGCCGCGGCCCACCCGGCCGGCGACAGACCCGGCGCGGCCGGTCATCGTCCAGAAACTGAGCAGGCGGGAGATGGAGGTCCTGCGCCACGTCGAGGCGATGTTGCCGACCGAGGAAATCGCTGGGGCGATGTACGTGTCGGTCAACACCGTGAAGACGCACGTCCGCAGCATCCTGCGCAAGCTCGCCGCCTCACGGCGCAACGAGGCGGTCCGCCGGGCACGCGATCTCGGTCTCATCTGACCGGACCGAGCACGACTACGCCGCCACGGTCGAGGCGGCAAGGGCCGGCCGGGTCGGGGCGACGGCGGGGTTCTGACCCGCCGCTCATCCCTGCGGGATGACGTCACCGCCGCAGCACCGGACCACAGTGGACCGGTGGCCGCCACTCGGCCATGACGTGGGAAGGGTGGGCGGATGGCCTTACGGGAACCGATGAGCACGCGGGACCCCGCGGCGGCCCGCTGGCTGGCCCGGCTCGCCTTCGCGACGGCAGCCGCGGTCGTCGTCCTGCTGCTTGCTGTGGCCGGCCGCCGCGCCGCAGCGCTGGCCGTCGTCGGCGCGGTGGGCCTGACGGCCTGCTTCGTCGGCGGCTGGGGATTCCTCGCCTACCGCGGGGTGCGCCGGTGGTGCGCCGCCGCGCTGACGCTCGCCGCCCCGGTGACCGTCGTCGCGCTGTACGTGCGGGCCGGTCTGCTGTGGCTGGTCCTGGTCTGCGCGGCTGGCTGGCTGGTTGCGGGGGTCGCCGGCCGGGCCGCGCTCGGGCGCACCGGCCGGCCCGACGGGCCCGTCGAGTACGAGACGCCGTCGCCGCGCCGGCCCTTC
>DASQDS010000359.1:0-9333 GCA_035634075.1 Pilimelia sp.
CGAGGGAGGCGCCCCGCTCGTGCGGGGCGCCTCACTCGTCGATCCTGCCGGGACGGAAGGTCAGGCCTTCGGGCCGGTGGGCTCGTCGTCCCCCTCGGCCTGCGTGCCCGGGCCGTCCGCGTCCTTGTCGCCGGACGCCGACTCCGGCGGCTCCGAGTCCTGGTCCTCGTAGTCCGTGTCGGCGTCGGTGCCGGCCGGCGTGGTGTCCTCGTCGGCCTCCGCGGCCGGCGCGGTCACCGTGTCCCGCTGGGCGGTCGCCTTGCGGGCCGGCGCCGCCTTCGCCGGTGCGGCGGTAGCGACGGCCAGCTCCTCGACCAGCTCGATGATCGCCATGGGGGCGGCGTCACCCTTGCGCGGGCCGGTCTTGACGATGCGGGTGTAGCCGCCGGGGCGGTTGGCGTACCGCGGCGCGATCTCGTCGAACAGCGCGTAGACCACGTCCTTGTCCCGCACGACGGTCAGCACGCGGCGCCGCGCGTGCAGGTCCCCCCGCTTGGCCTTGGTGATCAGCTGCTCGGCGAGCGGGCGCAGCCGCTTGGCCTTCGTCTCGGTGGTCTTGATCTTGCCGTGCTTGAACAGCGAGGTGGCCAGGTTGGCCAGCATCAGCCGCTCGTGCGCGGGGCTGCCGCCGAGGCGGGGGCCCTTCGTGGGCGTGGGCATTGGTGCTCCTTGGTGATTACAGCGCTGTTGTGGCCGGGCCGAACTTAGAGCTGCTCGGTCTCGCGGTAGTCGTCGGTGTCGTAGTCCACCTCGCCGAAGGAGTCCACGACGTGCGCCGGGTCGAACGTCGGGGCGGAGTCCTTGAGCCCCAGCCCCATGCCGGCGAGCTTCATCTTGACCTCGTCGATCGACTTCTGCCCGAAGTTGCGGATGTCGAGCAGGTCCGCCTCGGTGCGGCCGATCAGCTCGCCCACCGAGTTGATGCCCTCGCGCTTGAGGCAGTTGTACGAGCGGACCGTCAGGTCCAGCTCTTCGATCGGCAGCGCCAGGTCGGCGGCGAGCTGAGCGTCCTGCGGGGACGGTCCGATGTCGATGCCCTCGGCGGTCTCGTCCAGCTCACGGCACAGGCCGAACAGCTCGACCAGCGTGGAGCCGGCCGACGCCAGCGCCGTCCGCGGGGAGATCGACGCCTTGGTGTCCACGTCGATGATCAGCCGGTCGAAGTCCGTCCGCTGCTCGACGCGGGTGGCCTCCACCCGGTAGGTCACCTTCATCACCGGCGAGTAGATCGAGTCGACCGGAATCCGGCCGATCTCCGCGCCGGCGTTCTTGTTCTGCGCCGCGGTGACGTAACCGCGGCCCCGCTCCACGGTCAGCTCCATGTCGAGCCGGCCCTTGCCGTTGAGCGTGGCGAGCTTCAGGTCCGGGTTGTGCACCGACACACCGGCCGGCGGCTGGATGTCGCCGGCGGTCACGTCGCCCGGACCCTGCTTGCGCAGGTACATGCTGACGGGCTCGTCGTGGTCGGAGCTGACGCTCAGCTCCTTGACGTTCATGACGAGCTCGACCACGTCCTCCTTGACACCGGGGATGGTGGTGAACTCGTGCAGCACGCCATCGATCTTGATGCTGGTCACCGCGGCGCCCGGGATCGAGCTGAGCAGGGTGCGGCGCAGCGAGTTGCCGAGCGTGTAGCCGAAGCCCGGCTCCAGCGGCTCGATGGTGAACCGGGACCGGGTCTCGCCGATGGACTCTTCGGTGAGAGACGGTCGCTGGGTGATGAGCACGTGCTTTCCTCCAGTACGTCGGGCGCCCGCTATATGACGCCACGCACGATGGGCTGCCCCCGCGTGCCCTCCGAAGGCCAGGAGCCGGCTTCGCCGGCGCCGGCCTCCGGAGGACGACCGAGAGGGCTTCGCCCTCTGCCTACTTCGAGTAGAGCTCCACGATGAGCTGCTCCTGCACCTGCGTGTCGATGACCTGCCGGGCGGGGAGCGAGTGGATCAGGATCTTCAACTGGCCGGGGATGGTCTCCAGCCAGGCCGGCACCGGCCGGGAACCCGCCTGCGCCTGCGCGACGATGAACGGCGTCATCTCGTGCGACTTCGGCCGGACCTGGACGATGTCGTGGTCGGTCACCCGGTACGACGGGATGTCGACCTTCTTGCCGTTCACCAGGAAGTGGCCGTGCTTGACCAGCTGGCGGGCCATGTCGCGGGACATGGCGTAGCCGGCGCGGTAGACCACGTTGTCCAGCCGGGACTCGAGGATCTGCAGCAGCACCTCGCCGGTCTTGCCCGGCTTGGCCACCGCCTCCTCGTAGTAGCGGCGGAACTGCTTCTCCAGCACGCCGTAGACGCGGCGGGCCTTCTGCTTCTCGCGGAGCTGGAGCAGGTACTCCGTCTCCTTGGTGCGGCCGCGGCCGTGCTGCCCGGGCGGGAACGGCCGGGACTCGAACGGGCACTTCGGCCCCTCGCACTTGCTGCCCTTGAGGAACAGCTTCATCTTCTCGCGCCGACAGCGACGGCAGTCAGCACCGGTGTATCGAGCCATCTTCTATTTCCTCAACCCTCGTCGATCAGACCCGGCGGCGCTTCGGCGGACGGCACCCGTTGTGCGGCTGCGGCGTGACGTCGGAGATCTGCCCGACCTCCAGCCCAGCGGCCTGCAGCGAGCGGATGGCGGTCTCCCGCCCCGAACCCGGGCCCTTGACGAACACGTCAACCTTGCGCATGCCGTGCTCCATCGCCCGGCGCGCGGCGGCCTCGGCGGCCAGCTGAGCGGCGAACGGCGTCGACTTGCGCGAGCCCTTGAAGCCCACCTGGCCGGACGAGGCCCAGGAAATGACCGCGCCGGTCGGGTCGGTGATGGAGACGATGGTGTTGTTGAAGGTGCTCTTGATGTGCGCCTGCCCGTGGGCGACGTTCTTGCGTTCCTTGCGCCGGACCTTCTTGACGGCGGGCCCGGTGCGTGCCTTCGGTGGCATATCTGTATGCGCTCCTGTTTGCTAACCCATGAAGGTGTGCGGGGGCCGCGACCCCCGCGGTCGGCTACTTCTTACCGGGCTTCTTCTTGCCCGCGACGGTCCGCTTCGGGCCCTTGCGGGTCCGGGCGTTGGTCCGGGTCCGCTGCCCGCGCACGGGCAACCCGCGGCGGTGCCGGATGCCGGCGTAGCAACCGATCTCGACCTTCCGACGGATGTCGGCGGCGACCTCGCGGCGCAGGTCACCCTCGACCTTGAAGCTGCCTTCGATGTAGTCGCGGAGCCGGACGACTTCCTCGTCGGTCAGGTCGCGGGCCCGCTTGTTGGGGTCGATGCCGGTGGCGGTGAGTGCCTCGATCGCCCGGGTGCGACCCACCCCGAAAATGTAGGTGAGCGCGATCTCCATCCGCTTCTCGCGGGGTAGATCGACGCCAACTAGCCGTGCCATGTCTGGGCGTACTCCTCGTGTGTCGACGCGGAGGTCTGCGCCCGTCCCACCCCGACCCGACGCCTCGATCCTGCTCGGCTGTCGCCGCGCGGACCCTCAGCGGTCGTTGCCCGGTCGGGCCCCGGCCTCCGACCGGGGGTCAGCCACCAGCGTGCGCAATCGCGCGCTCGCGGCTGGAACGAGCTTTCGTGTGCGGTGCTGTGCGCGGGCTAGCCCTGACGCTGCTTGTGACGCGGGTCGGTGCAGATCACCATGACCCGGCCGTGGCGGCGGATCACCCGGCACTTGTTGCAGATCTTCTTGACGCTCGGCTTGACCTTCACGGTTCGCCTTTTCCGGTCCGCGCCCGTGACCGCGGGCTCGCCGCGGCACCGGACTTTAAGTGGAGTGACCGACTACTTGTAGCGATAGACGATGCGCCCACGGGTCAGGTCGTACGGCGAAAGCTCGACGACGACCCGGTCCTCCGGCAGGATGCGGATGTAGTGCTGCCGCATCTTGCCGCTGATGTGAGCCAGCACCTTGTGACCGTTGGCGAGCTCCACCCGGAACATCGCGTTCGGGAGTGGCTCGATTACCCGGCCCTCGATCTCGATGGCCCCGTCTTTTTTGGGCATGTCCTCCGCTACCTGACGTCGGGTTCTGGGACTGGCACACCCCGCCCGTCACGGGTGTCGCCACCCGCGCCAGCCGCGGCTCCCCATGCCCGCCGAAGCGCAGGGCAGGCATGCAGGAGGGGACGCTGTGCGCCGATCGCCCAGTGTACGCCGGTCGCGATATCGACAGCAAACCGGTCCCCCCTGCACCCGCGGTCGGGGGTTTCGCGCCCGTCCAGCGGGCCGAGCCCCTGCGCCCCACCGCGTCGGGCGGGTCAGGCGATGCTGCTCGTGGGCTGCCGGCGGCTCACCAGTTCGCCGAGCCGCTCGCGACCACCGTCCGGCGCCGTCAGCACCCAGACGCCGTCCGGCAGCAGGGCCATGGTGTGTTCCACGTGCACCGACATCGATCCGTCGCGGGTCACGACCGTCCAGCCGTCGGACAGCTCCGCGGTACGCGGCGAGCCCAGCGTCAGCATCGGCTCGATCGCCAGCGCCATGCCCGGCACCAACCGGGGGCCCTTGCCCGGGCGGCCGTGGTTGAGCACATGCGGGTCCTGGTGCATCTCCGTGCCGATGCCGTGGCCGCCGTACCCGTCCACGATCCCGTAGCGGCCCTGCCGCCGGACCTCGCTCTCGATGGCGTACGAGATGTCGGTCAGCCGGCCGCGCCCGGAGGCGGCGCCGCGCGCCGCGGCCGCGATGCCGGCCCACATGGCGTCCTCCGCCACGGCGGCCATCCGCAGCACCGCCGGGTCCACGTCACCGACCGGGACGGTGATCGCCGCGTCCCCGTGCCAGCCGTCGAGTACCGCGCCGCAGTCGATGGAGATCACGTCCCCTGCGCGGAGCACCTGGGCCGGTGACGGGATGGCGTGCACGATCTGCTCGTTGACCGACGAGCAGATCGACGCCGGATAGCCGTGGTAGCCCTTGAACGACGGCACCGCCCCGGCCTCCCGGATGACCGACTCGGCGATCGCGTCCAGGTCGGCGGTCGACACGCCGGGCGCGACGGCCTCCCGCATCTGCCGCAGCGCGGCGGCGACGACCAGGCCGGCGGCCCGCATCAGGTCGATCTGCTCCGGGCTTTTGAGCTGGATGTCCAACTGGTGGCGCCGCACGCTAGCCGCCGTAGGAGCGAAGCGCGTCGATCGCGCGGACGGTCACATCCTCGACCGGCCCGGTGGCGTCGATGCCCACCAGCTTGCCCTGGGCGCCGTAGTAGTCGACCAACGGCGCGGTGTCCCGGGAGTAGACGCGCAGCCGCTCGGCGATCGTCTCCGCCTTGTCGTCGTCGCGCTGGAACAGCTCGCCGCCGCAGCGGTCGCAGGCGCCGGCCACCGACGGCGCGTCGAACTCGACGTGCCAGATCTTGCCGCAGCCGCGGCAGGTGCGCCGGCCGGACAGCCGCCGGATCACCTCGTCGTCGTCGACCACCAGCTCGAGGACCAGGTCGAGCGCGTTGCCCAGGTCGGCCAGGAGCTTGTCCAGCGCGACGGCCTGCGGCGTCGTGCGCGGGAAGCCGTCGAGCAGGAACCCGTCGCCGGCGTCGGGCTCGGCGAGCCGCTCCCGCACCATGTTGATCGTGACCTCGTCGGGCACGAGCTGGCCCGCGTCCATGAACTGCTTGGCCTGCACCCCGAGCGGCGTGCCCTGCGCGACGTTGGCCCGGAAGATGTCACCCGTCGAGATCTTCGGCACGGCGAGGTGTGCGGCGATGAACTCCGCCTGGGTCCCCTTGCCCGCGCCCGGCGGCCCCACGAGCACGAGGCGCACCTACATCGCCTCGCTTCGATCGGCGATGCGGGCGCTCCCTGTGCCCGGATGCGGGGCTCGCTCGCTCCCCGGCCGCACTACCGCAGGAACCCTTCGTAGTTGCGCTGCATGAGCTGGCTCTCGATCTGCTTCACCGTCTCCAGGCCCACGCCAACCATGATCAGCACAGCCGTGCCGCCGAACGGGAAGTTGACGTAGTTGCTGCTGTTCAGCGCGATGAAGAAGAAGTTCGGCAGGATCGAGATGAGGCCCAGGTAGAGCGCGCCCGGGAGGGTGATCCGGCTCAGGATGAAGTCCAGGTAGTCCGCCGTGGGCTTGCCGGGGCGGATGCCCGGGACGAAGCCGCCGTACTTCTTCATGTTCTCCGCGACCTCGGTCGGGTTGAACGTGATGGACACGTAGAAGTACGTGAAGAAGATGATCAGCAGGAAGTAGATGACGATGTACAGCGGGCTCCGCGGGTCGACGATGTTGTTGTCCACCCAGCGGTACCAGTCACCGGCGGTGTCGGCGTTGAAGAACTGGAGCACCAGCTGCGGCAGGTAGAGCAGCGACGAGGCGAAGATGACCGGGATGACACCGGCCTGGTTGACCTTCAGCGGGATGTAGGTGGAGGTGCCGCCGTACATCCGCCGGCCGATCATCCGCTTGGCGTACTGCACCGGGATGCGCCGCTGGGCCTGCTCGATGAAGACGACCAGCGTGATGACCACCAGGACCATGGCGACGACCGCGAGGAACGCGTCCCACCCGTTGTTGTCCTTGATGCTCCAGCCCTCGGAGGGCAGCCGGGCCGCGATCGACGCGAAGATCAGCACGGACATGCCGTTGCCGACGCCCCGGTCGGTGATCAGCTCGCCGAGCCACATGATGACGCCGGTGCCGGCGGTCATCGTGATCACCAGGATCGCCAGGGTGAGCCAGAGCGGCATGCCCTGCGCGCCCATGTTCGGCACGATCGGGAACTGCTGGCACGTCTCGTTGCCCCCGAAGAGCTGGCCCGACCGGGCGAGCGCCACGAAGGCGGAGGACTGCAGGACCGCGAGGCCGAGCGTCAGGTAGCGGGTGTACTGCGTGATCTTCGCCTGGCCGCTCTGGCCTTCCCGGCGGAGCTGCTCCAGGCGCGGAATGACCACGGTGAGCAGCTGCAGGATGATCGACGCCGTGATGTACGGCATGATGCCGAGCGCGAAGACGGACAGCGACAGCAGCGCGCCACCGGAGAACAGGTTGAGCAGGGTGAAGACACCGCTCGTGTCGCCATCCTCGAGCGCTTTGATGCACCGCTCGACGTTGGTGTAGGACACGCCGGGACTGGGCAGGGTAGCGCCGAGCCGGTAGATGGCGATGATGCCGACCGTGAACAGCAGCTTCTTGCGCAGGTCAGGCGTGCGGAACGCACTGAGAAAGGCGGAGAGCAACTTCTTCCTCCTGCGCGGAGCGGCCGCCTCTGCGGCGGCGGACGGGGTGGTGTCGGCCAGGATATCGATCGGGTCGACTTCGGAGAACGACGGACTTGCCGGTTGCCGGACTGACTAGGTTAGCTGGGATGGGACTCTAACAGCAGCAGAGTGCCCGGTCTGCGGCCCCTGGGGGCTGCCTGCCCGGATGGTACGGGTACGGCGCCCACGGCGCCGCACCCGCACACCGACTACAGCTCGGTTGCCGAACCACCGGCAGCCGCGAGCTTCTCCTTGGCCGAGCCGCTGAACGCGTGCGCCGACACCTGCAGCGCGACGCCGTTCAGCTCCCCGGTGCCGAGGACCTTGACGGGCTGGCCCTTGCGGACGGCCCCGGCCTGAACGAGCTCCAGCGGGCCGATCTGGCCGCCGTTCGGGAACAGTTCCGCCAGCCGGTCCAGGTTCACCACCTGGAACGTGACCTTGAACCTGTTCCGGAAGCCCTTCAGCTTCGGCAGCCGCATGTGGAGGGGCATCTGCCCGCCCTCGAACGCCGCCGAGATGTTCTTGCGGGCCTTGGAGCCCTTCGTACCGCGGCCCGCGCTCTTGCCCTTGGAGCCCTCACCGCGACCCACGCGGGTCTTCGCGGTCTTGGCACCGGGCGCCGGGCGCAGGTGGTGCACCTTGATCGCCATTACTCGACCTCCTCGACCCGCACGAGGTGGTTCACCGCGAAGATCATGCCCCGGATCTCGGGCCTGTCCTCCTTGACCACCACGTCCCTGATCCGCTTCAGGCCGAGCGACCGCAGGCTGTCCCGCTGGTTGCGCTTGGCGCCGATGTTGGACCGAATCTGCGTTACCTTCAGCCGCGCCATCACGCACCCGCCCCGGCCCGTGCCCGCAGCATGGCGGCGGGGGCGACGTCCTCGACGGGCAGCCCACGCCGGGCGGCGACGGCCTCCGGCGACTCGAGGCTGCGCAGCGCGGCCACCGTGGCGTGCACGATGTTGATCGGGTTCGAGGAGCCGAGGCTCTTCGACAGGACGTCGTGGATGCCGGCGCACTCCAGGACGGCGCGCACCGGGCCGCCGGCGATGACGCCGGTACCGGCGCTCGCCGGCTTCAGCAGGACCACGCCGGCCGCGTCCTCCCCCGTCACCGGGTGCGGGATCGTGGCGGCGATGCGCGGGACCTTGAAGAAGTGCTTCTTGGCCTCCTCGACGCCCTTGGCGATCGCCGCGGGCACCTCCTTGGCCTTGCCGTACCCGACGCCGACCGTGCCGTCGCCGTCGCCCACCACGACCAGCGCGGTGAAGCTGAACCGGCGACCGCCCTTGACGACCTTGGCCACCCGGTTGATCGTGACGACCCGCTCAAGGTGCGGGGTCTTCTCGACGGGCGCGTTACCGCGACCGCCCTCACGGCGGTTGTCGCGGCGACCACCCTCACTGCCACCGGACCCGCCGCCACGGCGCTGTTGACCTGGCATCAGCAGCCTTCCTTCCTTCTACGTGACGGGGTTGTCAGAACTCGAGCCCGGCTTCGCGGGCGGCGTCGGCCAGCGCGGCGATGCGGCCGGCGTACCGGTTTCCGCCACGGTCGAAGACGACCCGGTCGATACCGGCCGCCTTCGCCCGCTCCGCCACGAGGGCGCCCACCTTGCGGGCGAGGTCGCTCTTGCTGCCCTCGCCCCCGCGGATGGACGAGTCCAGGCTCGACGCCGACGCCAGGGTGAAACCCTTGCCGTCGTCGACCACCTGGGCGGTGATGTGCCGCAGTGAGCGGGTGACCACCAGGCGCGGGCGCTCGGCAGTGCCGCCGAGGCGCTTGCGGACCCGGAAGTGCCGCCGCGCGCGCCCAACGAGACGCTTGGCGGCGACGCCGCCGCCGTTGCGGCGCTTGAGCAGGGTCGCACTCATTTCTTACCAGCCTTCCCAGCCTTACGGCGGATGACCTCACCCTGGTACTTCAAGCCCTTGCCCTTGTACGGCTCCGGCGGGCGGATCTTCCGGATGTTCGCGGCCACCTCGCCCACGAGCTGCTTGTCGATCCCGGCCACGTGGAACAGCGTCGGCCGCTCCACCGTGAACGTGATGCCGGCGGGCGGCGCGACGACGACCGGGTGCGAGAACCCGAGCGCGAATTCCAGGTCGCTGCCCTTGGCCGCGACACGGTAACCCGTGCC
>DASQDS010000360.1:0-6494 GCA_035634075.1 Pilimelia sp.
CCTCCCGGCGACCGACCGGCGTGGCCGGTCGGACGCCCTTCGCCGCGGCATCCGCCGTGCACTGTGGATGTCAATTCTCTTGAACGGCCGGGACGGGTTGTTGCCGGGCGGCCGCGAGCCGCCGGGCAGTCCGGCTGATCACGGCGGTGAGCGGTGCCGCCAGGACGATGAGGCCGACGCCGCCGACGAGCCCGGCGGCCGTCGTCACCAGCAGCACGACGAGCGGATCCAGGTTGAGCGACGACCCGTAGGCGACCGGCGCGAAGAAGTTCTGCAGCACGTTGTTCACGAAGAGTAGGACGGCCAGCAGGATCAACGCGGCGGTCAGCCCCTGGGCGCCCAGTGCGACGAAGCAGACGAAGATCCCGGCGATGATCGCCCCGAAGAACGGCACGTACGCGGTGATGAAGGTGACCAGCGCGATGGTGCCGACCAGCGGCACGTCCAGCAGCCACGCCACGATCCCGACGGGGACGGCGTTGCTGGCCGCGATGATGGTCGTTCCCCGGAAATACCCCCGGATCGCCGAGCCGCAGTCGGTCGTGACCGGGCCGACGACGGCAGGCGAAAAGCCGCTGCGACGAGCCGCCCAGCCGACGTAGCGCCGTCCGTTCAGCAGCATGAACAGGAAGATCACACTGCCGATGAAGACCATGAACACGGCGGATGACAGCCCACGCAGGCCGGAGAAGATGCCGGTCAGCAGCGCAGACGTCGTCGATGCGCCCGATCTGGCCACCGCGTCGGTCGCGTCCGTGGCCGACGAGGCGCTGATCCCCAGGTCCGTCAGCCAGGTCGTCAGGGCGGCGAGCGCGGCCCTGAGCTGGACGGCGATCTGTGGTGCCTGGTCGATGAGGCCCTTGGCGATGGCCCAGCCGAGAAACGCGCCGAAGACCAGCAGGCTCAACAGCACGAGGATGGCCCCGAACAGCCGGGGCACGTGCCGGCGCTCGAGCGCGTCGACGACCGGAGAGAACACGATGGCCATGACCACGGCCGCCAGGAATGGGATGACCAGGGCGCTGGTGTAGGCCATGAGCCACAGGACCACAGCGGCGACGCCGGCCAGGCCGAGAAGCAGCCAGGACGTGGTGCCCGAGGTGACGATCCAGCGCGGGATCCGGGCGTACGGGGGCGGTGCCGTCGAGGCGGGCTCACTGGTCGTCACGCGGACACGTCCTTCGGCTCGGCTACGGACCACGATGCTCATCCCCGCACTCGGGACGTTGGTGCGCCGGTTGCCGCAAGTTCACCGGATCCGGCCCGGTGGGCGGATCCCCCGGCGTGGATGATCGGACAAGAGCGCTGCGGCCGGCACGGCCGGGCGCCGCCGTACCCGTCCTTCACCCGGCCGGGAGGATGCCCGCCGCCGCGCACCTGCTGAACACTCGGTCCCATGGCGCTGTCCCGTACCGCTGCGATCGTCCTTACCGTGCCCGCGGCCGTCCTGGGTCCGGGGGATGGCGGTCAGCGTGCCCGCGCGACGGAATGACTCCGGCGGGGATGTGCGGTCCCGGGCACGGTGGGGCCTTCGATCACTGACCGAACGCCGGCTCAATCGCCCGGAGATCCGACGACTGATCGTCACGCTCATCCTTGCCTGGCTCACCATGGCCTTCGCGATCTGGCTCACGCCCGGGGTGTCGGCGAACATCGCGGCCGACGTCCTGGTGGCGACCGTGCTGCTGGGCGCCCTCGCCGCCCTGCTGCGGCCGCTGCTGACGTCCTTTGCCCTGCTCCTCGGGTGGATCGGCGTCCTGCTGGCCGGGATGGGAGCGCAGGCACTGCTGTTCTATCTGGCGCTCAGCATCGCCCCCGGCATCCACGTCGGCGGCTTCTGGAACGCCTTCTGGGCCTCCTGGATATTCGCGCTGCTGATGAGCCTGGTGACCTGGATGGCAACGGCCGGAGACAACGCCGCGTTCCTGACCCACCTGGTCCAGCGGTCCAGCCACACGGCGGCAGCAGGGGCCTCGGATTCCGTGCCGGGCGTGGTGTTCGTACAGATCGACGGGCTGCCGGCGCCGCTGCTGCACTGGGCCGTGCGTGCCGGTGATCTCCCCACACTGAGCCGGTGGATCCGTTCCGGCAGTCACAGTGTGGTCGGCTGGCACGCGCAACTGCCGGCGACCACGCCGGCGAGCCAGGCGGGACTGCTGCACGGCCGCAGCGACCAGGTGCCGGCGTTCCGGTGGTACGAAAAGGAGACCGGCACACTGCTGGTCGCCAACCATCCCCGGGATGCCGCGGTGATCCAGGCGCGCCTGAGTGACGGTCGCGGGCTGCTCGCGGACGGCGGCGTCAGCATCTCCAACATCTTCTCGGGCGACGCGCCCACGAGGCTCCTGACCATGAGCGGCCTGGTGGAGCACGCCGGACACCGTGGGCCCTCCCGCAGCTTCGCCACGTTCTTCATCAACCCGTACGGGCTGACCCGGTCGGTCGTGCTCACCGCCGCTGAAATGATCAAGGAAATGCATCAGTCCCGGTTGCAGCGGGTCCGGGGCGTGGAGCCGCGCATCCGCCGCCACGGTTCCTACATTTTCCTGCGCGGCGTCACCAACGTGCTGCTGCGGGATCTGAACGCCGGCCTGATCGCGAACCAGATGATGGCGGGATCGCCGTCGATCTATTGCGACTTCACCGACTACGACGAGATCGCCCATCACGCCGGACCCACCCGCCCCGAGTCGCTGGCGTCGCTCGCCGGGATCGACCACGTCATCGGCGTCCTCGAGAAGTTCGCCGAGCAGGCACCCCGCCCGTACCGCTTCGTCGTGCTGTCCGACCACGGGCAGAGCCAGGGCGCCACGTTCCGTCAGCGTCACGGGATGACTCTGCAAGACCTCGTACGCGGGCTGATGCACTCGGGCACGGTCGCGGCCTCGGCCGGACTCGACGAGACCGTCGGGCCCGTGAACACCTTCCTCACGCAGCTCGGGCAGCAGGGCGGCACGACGGGCAGGCTGACCCGACGGGCGTTCCGCGGCCGGACGCACGACGGCCAGGTCGACATCGACGCGACGCCCGCGGCGAGGGACCGGATCACGTCCGCCTCGGACCTCGTGCTGATCGCCTCCGGGAACCTGTCCATGATCTACTTCACGCGCCTGCCGGGGCGACTGGAGCTGCACGAGATCGAGCAGCTCTACCCCGGACTCGTCCGCGCCCTGACCGTCCACCCCGGAGTCGGCTTCATCTCGGTCCGGACGAGCGACCACGGGACGGTCGTGCTCGGCAAGGATGGGATCCGTTTCCTGCACGAGGACCGCGTCGAAGGGCTGGACCCGCTCGCGTGTTTCGGCCCGCACGCGGTCGCCGACCTGCACCGTCACGACGCGCTCGCGCACGTCGGCGACCTGGTCATCAACAGCCCGATCGACGCCAGTACCGGGGAGGTTGCAGCGTACGAGGAACTTGTCGGCTGTCACGGCGGGCTCGGCGGATGGCAGAGCGACGCGGTGCTGGTGCACCCGTCCGACTGGCCCCTCAGCACGGTGCCTGTGATCGGCGCCGACGCGGTGCACCATCAACTGGTGCAATGGCTCGAGCGGGTAGGTCAGCGCCGCCATCTCCGCACGACGGTCGTTGCTGAGCCGATGATCAGACCGGGCTAGGGACCGGTCGGCCTCCTGCGTGGCGGCAGGGGTCGCAGCGAGCCGAGCGCCCGCGCACGGTCGCCCCCGGCAGCGGCCACCTCGATCCGGGCGCCACCGTCAACGGCCAGCGGCACGATGACGGGCTCGGTTCCCAACCGCCTGACCTCACGGGACTTCGCCGGTCGTGCCGCTCCGGCCAGTCCGTCGACCGCCACCAGCCTGTTCCGGAACAGGAACGGCGCCTTGGTCCAGACCAACACGTCGCGGACCCAGCGGCCGTAGCCGCGCTGCCACCTGGGCCCCGGCCCTGTAACGCCGCCCTCCACCGCGCGGATGGCGCCCTTGAACGCGCCGGGCTGACGCCTGACCCACCGCCGCCGGAGCAGCATCGCGCCAACCAGTACAACGATCACGATCAGATCGACTCCGAGTACGGCGAGCAACGCTATGAGCATGCTGCGATGCTCCTATCGGCCCTGCGGTGCGGCATCGTCCGGAGGGAATGAGGCCTGCGTCTCGCGCACCGTGCCTGCGATCCATCCCAGCCGGATGAGGCAGCCGGCGCCGGATTGCCGGACGGTAGGACAGTCGGCGAGCGACCGACGCCCGATCGGTACACCCAGAATGGAGACGCGGACATGTCGGTAGATGCAGCGGTCACCGAGCTGCTGGAATCCATCGTCCCCGGCGAGGCGCCCCTGGTGGAGAGCCTGGTCCGGATGCACGTGGACACCCAGGCGCAGTCCGGGCTCGACGACCGCACGTACCTGTTGGTCCGGCTCGCAGCGCTGATCGCCACCGATGCGTCCGCGGCGTCGTACCTGGTCAACCTGACCGTCGCAGACGAGATCGGCATCACGGCCGACGACGTACGTGGTGTGCTGATCGCGCTCGGCCCGTTGGTGGGTAGCGCGCGGGTGCTGTCCGGCGCGGAGCGGGTGCTGTCCGCCATGGCCACGGCCCGGCAGCTGTAGCCGGCACGGCCGCAGGAATCGCCACCGCACCAGTTCCCGACCGTACGTCCTGCGTAGCGGTTGGCTGATTTCGTCGTCGAGTTCGAGGAGGTCGGCCGCCGGCCGAGCCAGCGGCGAGCCGGGCAGCACCGCGTGCCGGTCACCCGTGCCGGGGAACGTGCGGGCGTACCGCCCGCCGTACGGTGAGGTGTCGAGGAAGGGGGCCGCCGTTGAGGTCCGTCGGTGCAGCGCTCCAGGCCGTTCTCGACCGTGCCGCGACGGGCTCGGTAGGTCGGGTTGCGGACTACATTCCAGAACTGGCCACGGTGGATCCGGCGCGTCGGGGCATCGCGGTGGCCAGCGTGCGCGGACAGATTCACGTGGCCGGAGACGTCGACGTGCCGTTCACGCTGCAGTCGGTGTCCAAGCCGTTCGTGTACGCGCTCGTGGCCGCCGAAATGGGCGTCGAGGCCGTCGCCCGGCACGTCGGGTTCGAGCCCAGCGGTGAGCCGTTCAACGCGATCAGCCTGGAGCCGGGCACCGGCCGGCCGGCGAACCCAATGATCAACGCGGGGGCCATCGTCACCGCTGCGCTGGTGGCCGGCTCCGGCCCGGCGGACAGCAGCGCCCGACTCGTCGCGGCGCTGTCCGCCTTCGCCGGCCGCGAGCTGAGCGTCGACGAGCGGGTGTACGCCTCCGAGTCGGCCACCGGTGACCGCAACCGTGCGCTGGCGCACCTGATGCGGGCCGCGGGGGTGCTGACGCGGCCGGTGGAGGACGCTGTCGAGGTCTACTTCCGGCAGTGCGCGGTGCTCGCCGACGCGCGCGACCTCGCGGTGATGGGCGCGACGCTGGCCAACGGCGGGGTCAACCCGCTGACCGGGGTGCCGGTGGTCAGCGCGGCGATAGCCCGGCACACCCTGGCGGTGATGACCGGGTGCGGGATGTACGACCATGCCGGCGAGTGGCTGGTGCGGGTCGGGCTGCCGGCGAAGGGCGGCGTGGCGGGCGGCATCGTCGCCGTGCAGCCCGCGCAGGTCGGGATCGGCGTCTACAGTCCGCCGCTGGACCGGTGGGGCAACAGCGCGCTGGGAGTGGCCGCGCTGACGGCGCTGTCCCAGGAGTACGACCTGCACGTGCTGACGCACCGTCGCACCGCCGGTCTTCCGGTCGTCGCGGATCACGTCGACGACCGCGGCGGCAGGACCCTGACCCTGCAGGGCGAGCTCGACTTCGTGGCGGTCGAGCAGATCCTGCACACGCTTGCCACGGCGGCCGAAGGCCGCGCACGGCTGCGGGTAGACGTACGGCGGGTCACCGTCGCCGGGACCGCGGCCCGGCGGATGCTCACCGCCGCCCTGGCCGATCTGGCGACAACGGGAGTCGAGGTGACCGTGACCGACCCGGGGGGAATGCTCGGTGTCGACGAGAACCGCTGACCCGGTCAGTGCCCGAGCACCCGGCGCCTGGCCACCCCGCGTTCCACGTCGTTCAGCGGGCCGCGCTCCCGCAATTCGGCGAGGTGCCGGGCCAGGCGACGATCGAGCGGTCCGGGCCGCTCGGCCCAGCGACGTAGACGTCCGCGCAACAACGGGTGCCCGTCACGGTCCGCCAGCCCGCCTGTCACGCGGCCCGCACCGTGCGGCCGCGGCGCCACATTGCCGGGTACGGTCACCGGCTGTCCCGGCGGGCCTGCCGGCGTGCACCGACCGCCCGGGTCGACGCCTGACGCTTGCGCAAACCCGGCCAGTCGGGACGTCGGTCGATGCGCTGCGGGCTCAGCTTCGCCGGGGGCGGCACGGCCGCCGCGGGATGGCGCGGCGGGACGTCGGCGATCCGTTCGTTCCGCAACTCCGCGGCGCTGGCCTCCGCGACCTCCGCCAACCGGTGGCTGACGCGGGCCAGGGCCTGCTCGAACACCTCGGCCTTGTCCCGGTTACGG
>DASQDS010000361.1:0-4423 GCA_035634075.1 Pilimelia sp.
CGCAGGGCGTCGACCAGCCGGCGCGCGGCGATCGTCCAGAGCCAGCCGGCCGCGCCGCCGCCGCGCGGCCGCAGATCGGCGACCGACCCGGCCGCGCGCCACACGGTGAGATCGGTGTCCTGCAGGACCTCGGCGACGAGCCCGTCGTCGGAGCACCGGCGCCGCAGCCGGACCGCGACCGCCGGGGCCGTCCTGCGGTACAGCGCGTCGAACGCCGCCAGGTCCCCCTTGGCGACGCGGCGCAGCAGCCGCTCCTCGTCCGGCACGTTCGCACTCACACCCGGTTGATCGCTGCCACGCGCGGCGACGGATCACGCGGGCCAGTATGAACTGGGTCACAGGGGAGTCGCTTCTCGGCTCCGTCACCTGGCTTCCCGCGGGTGTCGGCGCCCAACAACCCACCCTCACTCGCGGGCATTCTCCCGCAGCGGCCGGACGGCGGCCGGCACCGGGGCGGTGCGGTCGACGTATTGGGCGCTGAAGCTGCCGGAGTACCCGAAGATCGGCCCGAAGCGGCGGTTCTCGACGGCCACCTCGATCCGGAAGCGGTCGGTGCTGTCGTCGTACCATTCGTGCAGCCGGGCGTCGCCGCTGAGCAGTCGCGGGCACCGGACGCCGCCGCGGAAACGCTGGCTCCCGCTGCGGATGTGCAAGCCACCGGCCGCGTCGACCGACAGGTGCAGGTCCACGGCGAGGTGCTGGTGGGTGCCGAGGTAGTCGACGAGGATCTGCCGCTGCTCACTGAAGACCATGGTGGCGTCGAACCGCCGCCGGCGGCCCACGGCGACCTCGAACGTGCGGACGAACGTGAGCGTCGGACGGCCGTACGAGTCGGTATAGGCGTAGTTCTCGATGGTGAACGGGATCGCGGTGCCAGTCTCCGGAAACAGGACGTGCCGGGCGGTGCCGAGGTGGAGGAAGGGCTTCACGTACGCGGGGCCGCGCCAGATGCGGTCCATCACTCCGGTGCCGATGCAGCCGCGGTGCTCGCGGCCCGTCACGCCGAAGCGGTCCTGCAGCCGCGGGTGCAGGCGGCCGAAGTCGCCGCCGAGGGCGCGTTGGAAGATCGAGGTCATAGCGTCTCCAGGAGGGACGGCGTCCGGGCCGCCAGACGGTCAGGGGGTCGACGGCGACACCGGCGGGCGGCCGGTGTGTTCCGGTCGGGTGGCGTGACGACCACCACGAGGAAGCTGAGGACGACGGCCACCGTGCCGATGTCGAGGGCAGCAACGAGGGCCACGGCCGCAGCGCGTAGGGCTACCTGGCGCCAGGCGTTGCGCAATGCCCGCTCCGGGGGAATACCGCGTTCCAGCCACAGCCGGAGCCGGTCGAAAGACCACGCCGTCGCCCAGCCGAACAGCGGCCGGAACAAGACGTCGATGAGGCGCCCCAGGGCGCCCCAGCGCGGCGTGTACGCGTAGCCGGTCGAAAAGCGCACGCCGCGCGGCCCCGGCACGTAACGCCAGTATCCACGCCCGGCGGCAATCAACGAGCGCCGGTCGGCGGAGCCGAAACGTAGTGCTGAGGTACAGGTGCCGTCGGGTCGGCCGGGTTGCCCGGCGTGGATGCCGAACCCGCCGATCTCGATGCCGGGCGGGATCGTGGTGAGGTACCGGAACTCAGCGGGTGTGGTGCCAGGGACAGGCTCGATGCGGCCGAACCGGGCGTCCCAGCGGCAATGGTTGCCCGGGTCCTGAGTGGCCCGCCAGATCGCCGTCAGCGGCGCGGCGATCACAGTTTCGACGTAGGTGCCGCCCATGCTCGCCTCCGTATTGAGCAGGTGCTCAATACGGAGCGTACAACGATTTGAGCGAGTGCTCAACCGGCGCGGATGGTCTTATGCGCACGCCATGCAGCAGCGGGCGAACGGCCGCGCGGCGAGCCGCTCCTGGGCGATCTGCTGCCCGCATCGTTCGCAGGCGCCGTAGGTCGCCGTGTCCACTCGGTGCAGCGCGTCGTCGATCTCTACGATCCGTGCCCGCGCGGTGGCCAGCAGCGCGGTCAGCTGAGCGCGTTCGAAGCCGATGGTGGCACCCTCCGGGTCGTGTTCGTCGTCTGCGTTCGACCCCCGCGATGCCGCGAACAGCGCCTCCAGATCCCGGGCCAAGGTCACCACCTCGGCCGCGGTGCTCGCGCGGAGTTGCAGCAGCTCATCCCGGACCATCGCCGCAGCTTAACGGCCGCCGGCGGGCGCCGACGTGCCGTGGGCATGGTGGCGGACGCTATCGGCCGGTGACGACGTCGTTGACGCAGCGGAGCACGGGAGGTGCGGTCAACCCCGCGGGGCCGAGGCCCTCGGGGCACTCGACGGCGAATGTGTGGGTCTCGCCGGGCAGCAGTGTCACCAGCATGTCGTCGACGGTGGCCTCCGGGTGCAGCCGGTCGGCGAACAGGCACAGGTGTCGGGTGAACGTCCGTGCGGTCACCGACACGTCGTAGCCGGTCGTCGTGACGGCCGTCGTGACCGTGAGGCCCGCCGGTGCGTACGCCAGGTCCTTGTCCTCGACGAAGGTCCAGAACGTGCGCTCGCCGGTGGGGGTGCTGGCCACCAGGAACTCGCGCTCGGGCTCGCCTGGAGTGGCGACGGCGGGTGGCACGGCGACGCTTGCCTGGCTGAGGCGGTCCACGACGAGCCGGGTCTCGTGCTCGGCGAGGACCTCGCCCGCCAGCGTCATCCGGCGGATGGTCAGGGCACCACGCCAGGAGGCCGTGCCGTCGTTGACGCCGATGGCGGCGAGGCTCCCGGCGCGTGGCTGGATGGTCAGGAGCCGCGGCGCGTAGGCCCGGCGTAGGGCGTACCAGAGGGGCTTGAGACGGCCGTCGCCGTCGATGGCCGCCCAGGAGGTGACCGGCCAGCAGTCGTTGAGCTGCCAGACCAGGGTGCCCATGCAGCGTGGTCGCAGCGACCGGAAGTGCTCGACGCCGAAGGTGATCGCCTGCGCCTGGTTCAGCTGGGTCAGGTAGTGCCACTCGTCGACGTCGCGCGGTACGGGCAGGTGCGGTGCCATTCCGCGCGCCAGTTTGCCGTTGCCGTCCGTCGCCTTCTGATGGTGCAGTACGCCCGGCGAGTCCGCCGTGAGGGGAACGTCGTGCACCGCCCGGCGCAGCGTCGACCATGTGGGCGGCCCCTGGAAGCCGAACTCGGCGAGGAAGCGCGGCGCGTAGCTCCGGTAGACGGTGTAGTCGCGCTCGTTCCAGACGTCCCAGATGTGGCGCGGGCCGTGCTCGTCGAGGTTCGGGTGCAGCTCCATGGATCCGGAGTACGGGCTACCGGGCCAGTACGGGCGGCTCGGGTCCGTCTCGGCCACCGCCGTCGGCAACACGTCGAGGTAGTAGCCGGCGCCCCAGGTGCGCTCGCCGATCGCCTCCTTCCACGTCCAGTCGAAGTAGCCCCAGATGTTCTCGTTGTTGCCGTTCCACAGCACCAGGCTCGGATGCGGCATCAGCCGCCCCACGTTCTCGCGCGCCTCGGCCACCACCTCTTCGCGCAGCGGACTCTCCTCGGGGTAGGCGGCGCACGCGAACAGGAAGTCCTGCCACACCATCAGGCCGAGCTCGTCGCAGGCGTTGTAGAAGTCGTCGCTTTCGTAGATGCCGCCGCCCCAGACGCGAAGCAGGTCGTGGTTGCCGGCCTTGGCCTGAGCGAGCCGGGTGCGATAGCGCTGCGGGGTGACCCGGCTGGGGAAGCAGTCGTCCGGGATCCAGTTGGCTCCGCGCGCGAAGACGGGTACGTCGTTGACGTACAGCGTGAACGCCGTGCCCTGATCGTCCGCGCTGGTGTCCAGGCGGACCGTGCGGAAGCCGATCCGCCGCTGCCAGGTATGCAGCGTGGTGCCGTCAGGCCCGGCCAGTTCGACGACCGCCTCGTACAGCGGCTGGCCGCCCAGGCTGTGTGGCCACCACAGCTCCGCGCCGGGCACCACGACCTCGACGGCGGCCTCGTCGGTGTCAGCGGGCACCACCACCTCGCTGGTGATCCCCGCGACGGTGGCCCGCAGGCGCAGCGGCGCCCGGACGGTGTCGCGTCCCGAGCGCGCCACGTCGACCAGGAAACGTGCCCGTCCGGCACCGCCGTCGAGCGACACCACCGGCCGTACTCGGTGCAGGCGGGCAGTCGACCAGGTCTCCAGCGCGACCGGCCGCCAGATCCCGGCCGTGACCAGCGTCGGGCCCCAGTCCCAGCCGAAGTTGCACGCCATCTTCCGGATGAAGTTGAACGGCGCCGGATAGTTGTTCGGCAGGGTCCCGAGTGCGTCCCGCACCTGCTCCGCGTAGTCCCACGCCGAGTCGAACAGGACGGCCAGGTGATTCTCGCCCTCGCGGAGCAGCTCGTCGACGGCGAACCGGTAGGAGCGGTGCATGTTGCGGGTCCGGGCGACCTCGATGCCGTTGAGCAGCACGGTGGCCACCGTGTCGAGGCCCG
>DASQDS010000362.1:0-4941 GCA_035634075.1 Pilimelia sp.
CTCCGGCTGGGGGAGGGGTGCGGAGACGGCGTGCGGCTCGGGGACCAACGGCTGGCGGCCCGGCCAGGTGGGGGCGGGGGGAGCCGGGCGCCACGGCTGAGGAGGGCGCCGCCGCGCCGCCCAAGCTGCGGGAACAGGACGAGGAGTACGTCGACTGGGTCGCCGGCCTCAGCACGGACCCGGACCGCCGGCCCGGGTCCGACTGAGCGGCCGGTCAGGCCTGCGGCAGGTAGACCCGCCCGCCCGACTCGACGAACTCGGCCGACTTGCCGGCCATGCCGCGCTTGGCGTACTCCTGGAGCTCCTGCGTGATCTTCATCGAGCAGAACTTCGGGCCGCACATCGAGCAGAAGTGCGCGGTCTTGGCGGGCTCGGCGGGCAGGGTCGCGTCGTGGTACTCCCGGGCGGTGTCCGGGTCCAGCGCCAGGTTGAACTGGTCCTGCCAGCGGAACTCGAACCGCGCCGTGGAGAGGGCGTCGTCCCACGCCTGGGCGCCCGGGTGCCCCTTGGCCAGGTCGGCCGCGTGCGCCGCGATCTTGTACGCGATGACGCCGGCCTTCACGTCGGCACGGTCCGGCAGGCCGAGGTGCTCCTTCGGGGTCACGTAACAGAGCATCGCCGTGCCGAACATGCCGATCATCGCGGCGCCGATGGCGGAGGTGATGTGGTCGTACGCGGGCGCGATGTCCGTGGTCAGCGGCCCCAGCGTGTAGAACGGCGCCTCGTGGCACCACTCCTGCTGCAGGTCCACGTTCTCCTTGATCTTGTGCATGGGCACGTGCCCCGGGCCCTCGATCATCACCTGCGCGCCGTGCTCCCACGCCACGGCCGTGAGCTCACCGAGCGTCCGCAGCTCGGCGAGCTGCGCCTCGTCGTTGGCGTCGGCGATCGAGCCGGGGCGCAGGCCGTCGCCGAGGGAGAACGTGACGTCGTAGCGGGCCAGCAGCTCCGCCAGCTCGGCGAAGTGCGTGTAGAGGAAGTTCTCCTCGTGGTGCGCCAGGCACCACGCGGCCATGATGGAGCCGCCCCGCGAGACGATCCCGGTCACCCGGTCGACGGCCATCGGCACGTACGCCAGGCGCACGCCCGAGTGCACGGTCATGTAGTCGACGCCCTGCTCCGCCTGCTCGATCACCGTGTCGCGGAAGACCTCCCAGGACAGCTTGACCGGGTCGCCGCCGACCTTCTCCAGCGCCTCGTAGATGGGGACGGTGCCGATCGGCACGGGCGAGTTGCGGACGATCGCCTCCCGCGTCTGCGCGATCCGCTTGCCCGTGGACAGGTCCATCACGGTGTCCGCGCCCCAGCGCGTCGCCCAGGTGAGCTTCTCGACCTCCTCGGCGATCGAGGACGAGACGGCGGACGTGCCGATGTTGGCGTTGACCTTCACCAGGAACCGCTTGCCGATCACCATGGGTTCCGACTCGGGATGGTTCGCGTTCGCCGGCAGGACGGCCCGGCCCGCGGCGATCTCCACTCGGACGACCTCGGGGTCGACGCCCTCCCGCAGCGCCGCGTACATCATCTCCGGTGTCGTCACACCAGATCTGGCGTACACCAGTTGAGTGGGTCGTCCGCCCGGCCGCGCCGCCAGCGCGGTGCCGGCGCCGCGGACCGGCGCCACGTCGGCGCGCTCGGCGATCCACGGGCCGCGCAGCGGGGGCAGCCCGACGGCGGGATCGCTGCCGGGGCCCGACGTGTCATAGAGCCGGACCGGCGGGTTGTCCCCGCTCAGCACCACCTCCGCGAACGGGACCCGGATGTCGGGTCGTTCCCCCTCGACGTACACCTTGCGTCGCACGCGATTGCCTCCCCAGACTCATCCGCCGACTACTCCCAACCGAAGTGGTCGAGCGGTCCACGGCCGGCGCCGAGCTTCCAGTCCCGCGCTCCGGCCAGCGCGCGGGCCACGTACTGCTTGGCGTGCCCGATCGCGGCCGGCGGCGCATCGCCGAGCGCCAGCCGCGCCGCGATCGCCGCCGCGAACGAGCAGCCCGTACCGTGGTCGTTCCGGGTCGCGATGCGGGGATAGTGCAGGAACCGGGCGCCGCTCTCGGTCCACAGTGCGTCCACCGAGTCCTCGCCCGTGACCATGTCCCCGCCGGTCACCACCACGCATTTCGGGCCCGCCGAGGCGATCTGGCCGGCCGCGCCGGCCATGTCGGCGGGTGTCGCCACCTGCCAGCCCACCATCGCCGACGCCTCCTCGCGGTTCGGCGTCACCACGGTGGCGTACGGCAGCAGCCGCTCGATCGCCGCGAGCACGCCGAGCCGCCGGCCGCTGGAAGCGGTGAGCACCGGGTCGAGCACCAGGTTGGGCAGCGCCCCGGCGCGGGCCCGGGCCGCCACCGCGCCGGCCGTCTCGGCGGTGGCCAGCATGCCGACCTTGACCGCCGCCACCGGCATGTCGTCGAGCACGGCGGCGAGCTGCGTGCCGACCACCGCGGCTGGCAGCGGAAAGACGTCGTGCACGCCGCGCGTGTTCTGGGCGGTGATGGCCGTGATCACCGACGCGCCGTAGACCCGCATGGACGCGAAAACCTTGAGGTCGGCCTGGATCCCGGCGCCCGCACCGGAATCGGACCCGGCGA
This sequence comes from Pilimelia sp., assembly GCA_035634075.1. Taxonomy (GTDB): domain Bacteria; phylum Actinomycetota; class Actinomycetes; order Mycobacteriales; family Micromonosporaceae; genus DASQDS01. Next base: position 2,592 of record DASQDS010000362.1, read on the forward strand.
CGGTCAGGACCATGGGTGGTGTCATGCGGGCGCCTCCCCGGCATTGAGATGAACGCCACCCTGCCTAGCACAGTAAGCCACCGCTTGGACACACTCGGTCGCACGGCATAGCGCGCGCACGGCTGCCGCCGGGTCCTCCGCCCGGTGCACGGCGCCCAGCACGGCCACGGCCGCGGCCCCCGCCGTGAGGCAGGCGACGGCGTCCGCGGGCGCCCCGATCCCGCCCAGCGCGACGACCGGCGCCGGAGAGCGGGCGGCCAGCCGGGCCAGGCCCGCCGGCAGCAGTGGGGGGCCGTAGCCGGGCTTGGACGCGGTGCGGAAGACCGGCGACAGGAACGCGTAGTCCTCAGTGGACAGCGCGGCCAGCTCCGCCTCGTCGTGGCAGGAGCGCCCGACCAGCGCCATCCCGGTCGGCGGCGGGCCGGCCGCCGCGCTCAGGTGCACCGCGTCGCCGCCGAGCGGGTCGGGTCCCGCCACAATCAGCCGGCCGCCGGCCGGCGCGAGCACCGCCCGCAGGGCGTCCGCCAGCGCAGCCCGCTCGTCGCGCGGGAGGTCCCGGTCGCGCAGTACGACGGCACGGGCGCCGCCGTCCACCGCGGCCCGCACGGTGTCGGCGAGCGGTCGCCGGCTCATCCGCCGGTCCGTCAACACCCACACCCGGCCCAGCGCCGCCACGGCCGACGGCACGCTCACAGGACCGCGCTCACAGGTCCGCGCTCACAGGTCCGGCCGGCCCTCGTCCGGCGTGGACGCCAGCGCGTGGAACCGCCGGGAGATCCGGCCGGCCGTGGCGGCCAACCGCCCGGCCGCCACGGCGTGCCGCATCGCGGCGGCCATCCGCACCGGGTCGGCGGCCCGGGTCACCGCACTGGCCAGGAGCACGCCATCGCAGCCCAGCTCCATCGCGAGCGCCGCGTCCGAGGCGGTGCCGATGCCGGCGTCCAGGATCACCGGCACGTCCACGGCCTGCCGGATCAGGCGGATGTGGTGCGGATTGGTGATGCCCAGGCCCGACCCGATCGGCGCGCCGGCCGGCATCACCGCCGCGCAGCCGCAGTCGGCCAGGCGGCGGGCGAGCACCGGGTCGTCGGTGGTGTACGGCAGCACCACGAAACCGTCGTCCACCAGCCGCTCGGCCGCCCGCAGCAGCTCGACGCCGTCCGGCAGCAGCGTTCGCTCGTCGCCGATGACCTCCAGCTTCACCCAGTCCGTCCCGAACGCCTCGCGGGCGAGGTGGGCGACCTTGACCGCCTCCGCCGCGGTGTAGCAGCCGGCCGTGTTGGGCAGCACCGCGACGCCGCACGCCTCGATCACCTCCAACAGGCCGCCGGGTCCGCCGGCCGCGCCGTCGACCCGGCGGAGCGCGACCGTGACCAGGCTCGTCCCGGCGGCCCGGATGGCCTCCTCCAGCGCGCGCAGGCTGGCCGCGCCGCCGGTGCCGAGGATCAGCCGGGACGCCAGCGGCCGGCCAGCGATGACCAGCGGATCGCCGTCGTCCGGCGGCGCGGCGGGCGCGGCGGGCACGGTTCCGGGGGTCACGTCAGCCGCCCTGCGCCGCGGTGAGCACCTCGACGCGGTCCCCCGCCGCCAACGCGGTGGCCGCCCAGGCGCCCCGCCGCACCACCTCGCCGTTGACCGCCACCGCGACGCCGCGCGGCGGCCCCTCGACCAGTACGCCGACCGCGTCGGCGACGGTGGCACCGGCGGGCAGGTCCCGCGGTACGCCGTTCAGCACGATGGCGGTCACGCCGACCCCACCGGCTCGCGCAGGCGGAAGCGGGCCGGCGCGAAGGGGGCCAGGTCGGCGGGCGGCGGCTCCCCGGACACCAGGGCGGCGACCGCGTCCGCCGTGATCGGCGTCAGGACGATGCCGTGCCGGTGGTGGCCCGTCGCCACGAGCACGCCGGGCCGCCCCGGCAGCGGGCCGACGACCGGCGCGTTGTCGGGCGTCCCCGGCCGGTGCCGGGCGACGGCCTCCACCAGCTCGTACTCGGCCAGCTCAGGGACCAGGTCGACCGCCGCGCGCAGCAGCCACAACACCCCGCCGGCGGTCACCGCCCCGTCCGCCCGCTCCTCCGCCGTGGCGCCCACCACGACCTCGCCGTCAGCGCGCGGCACCAGGTAGACGTGCCGGCCGTCGGCGTACCCGCGCAGCATGTGCCGGAAGCCCGGCGGCCCCCCGCCCGGCGCGCGCAGCCGCAGCACCTCGCCCTTCACCGGCCGCACGGGCAGCCCGGTCAGCGGCGCCGACCCGCACCCGGCGGCGACCACGGTCACCGCCGCGCCCGGCACCGGCACGGCGGCCACCCGCTCGCGGACCACGGTGACCCCGGCGGCGACCGCGGCCGCC
>DASQDS010000363.1:0-3968 GCA_035634075.1 Pilimelia sp.
CCCGGCGCCCGGGGCCACCGACGGCGCACGCACCGGCGGGGTCAGTCCCGCCGCAGTGCCAGGAGGCAGATGTCGTCCTCCTGGTCGATCGCCGGGACGGCCGCCACCAGTTCCCGCACCAGTCGCTCGGCGTCCGCCGGCCGCGGGTCGGCGGCCAACTGCCGGCGCAACTCCTCGACGGCGAGGTGCATGTCGTAGCCGCGCCGCTCGATGAGGCCGTCGGTGTACCACAGCACCAGGTCGCCCGGCGCCAGCGTGACGGCGTCCTCGGGGTACGGCCGGTCCGCCGGCCGGTAGCCCAGCACCATGCCCTTCGGGCCGTCCAGGCTGCGCGCCGAACCGTCCGCCGTGCGCAGGACCGGGGGCGGGTGGCCGGCGCGGCTCCAGGCCAGGCTGGCGGTGCCGGGGTCGTAAACGCCGAACAGCATGGTCACCAGGTCCATCTCGAGCAGCGCGACGAAGGCGCTCGTCCGCTGCAGGACCGTGCACGGGCGGGGGTCCTCCAGGGCGTACGCCCGAACCGCGTTGCGCACCTGGCTCATCGCCGTGGCCGCGCGCAGGTCGTGGCCGCTGACGTCCCCGACGACGAGCGCCACCCGGCCGCCGGCCAGTCCGAAGGCGTCGTACCAGTCGCCGCCGATCTCGATCCGCTGGGTGATCGGCTGGTACGCGACGGCGAGCTGCGCCCCGGGAACCTCCGGGACGGTCTCGGGCAGCACCGAGCGCTGGAACATCTGCAGTACGGCATGCTCGGCGGCCAGCTCGGCATTGGCGAGCTCCGCCGCCCGCTCGGCCCGGCGCGCGGACTCCTCGACCGCCCGCTGGGCGCTCACGTCCACCGTGGTTCCCCAGATCTTGATCAGCGCGCCGTCCTCGAACACCGGCTCCCCGGTCGACCGGACCGTGATCACCCGTCCGCCCCGGCGGACCACCCGGCACTCCACCGTGGCCGTCCGGTGCAGGTCGACGAGCGTCCGGTAGAAGTTCGTCGCGACGTGCACGTCGTCGGCGTACACATACGACAGCGCCTCGGCCTCGGTGCGCGGCGCTTCCTCGGCGCCGGTGATCGCGCACAGCTGGCGCGACCAGAGCGCCCGGCCGGTCCGCAGGTCGAACTCCCAACTGCCGAAGCCGGCGATCCGCTGCGCGGCCTCCAGCCGGTACGCCAGCTCAGCGTTCTCGCGCAGCCGCGCGGTCTCGGCCTCCAGATCGGCGACGCGCCGCGCCTCGGTGACGTCCTGCACTGTCACGGCCACGCCCAGCAGCTCGCCCACGAGGTCGTGCACCGGGTAGCGGTTGATCGAGAAGTGCCGCGGCCCCCCGTTGGTCGGCAGGCTCAGCGCCACGTCCCGGTGCGGCCGGCCGCTGCTGAGCACCTCGCGGATCGGCGGCTCGACGGCCGCCACGTGGTCGGCCGAGAAAAGCTCCGCCATCGTACGGCCGATGTGTTCGTGGGCGCTCCGGCCGTGGTGCCGCGCCAGGGCGTCGTTCACATAGATGTATCGAAGTTCGTGGTCGAATACCGCGAACCCGATCGGAGAGTCGTCCAACACCGGAATGAGCAGCCGGACCTGATCGACGAGTGGATGCACCGCTCTCCCCCGACCGTACGCCCGCCGCCGGCCCTCGACGTGGCAGCCTCGACCTTACGCCCGAAGTCGCCGCCTGGACGCGTCCCGGCGGCGAGTCGCCGATGCCCGTCGGCGCCCGATCATCCGCCGGGTGGCGTCCGCTTCAGCGCAGCGCGACTAAGCGGGCATTTAGCGCCACCGCTCGCGGCCATAACGGGCGAGTCCGTATCATGCCCGAGGCGCACGCGTTCACCGGCATGGGGAGTCTGGCGGATCCACCGGCCGGGTACGGGCGCTCGGTGTCAGCCACGCCGTTCCCCGCAGAACGAGGTCCGATGAGTACCCGGAACTGGTCAATTCGATCGAAGATCACCGCTCTGCTGCTCGCCCCGCTCCTGGCGCTGGTCGTGCTGTGGGGTTTCGCGACCAGTCTGACCGTGCCGCCGGCACTCGACCTGCTGGATTTCAACGCCGCGGCAGAAAAGGTCGCCGACCCGGCCGAGGTCCTCATCACCGAGCTCCAGCGTGAACGCCGCCTGACGCTCGTCTACCTCGGGGGCACCGCCGGCACACTCCCGGCGCTGGACCAGCAGCGCGGGCGGACGGACGAGGCGGTCGCGGCGTTCCGCGCCAGGACCGACGACCAGGACGCGCGCGAGGCCGTCAGCCCGCTGGCCGGCCGGCGCATCGCCGAGCTGACCACGTCGCTGGACGTCCTGCCCAGCGGCCGGACGTTCATCGACCGGCGCGAGGTCGACCGGGCCGGCGCGCTCGGCCTCTACAACGGGGTGATCGAGGCCGCGTTCCGCCTCTTCCCGCCGCTCGTCGCTGTCGGCGACCAGGAACTGGCCCGGGAGTCCCGCACGCTCATCGACCTGCGCCGGGCCCGTGAGCTGCTGGCGCAGCAGGACGCGCTGATCGCCGGGGCCTGGGCCGCGGGCCGGTTCGGCGAGGGCGAGCCGGGCCAGCTCATCCAGCTCATCGGCACCCAGCGGTTCGAGTACGCCGAGGCGATCGTCGAGCTGCCCGACGCCAAGCGGGCCGCGTACCAGCGCCTCACCGAGCAGGACGCGTTCGTCCGTCTCCGCTCGATGGAGGACACGCTGGTCGCCCGGGCCAGGTCGGGCGGTCCGGTGCCGATCGACGGGCCCACCTGGGAGGCGATCTACTCGGGGGTCAGCGCGGACGTCCGCGAGCTGGAGATAGACCAGGCCACCGCGGTACGGGAGCGGGCCGAGCCGGTCGCCGTCACCATCGTCGTACGCCTCGCGCTGGCCGGCATCCTGGGCCTCATCGCCGTCATCGCGACGCTGATCATCTCGCTGCGGATCGGCCGCTCGCTGGTCACCCGGCTGACCGGCCTGCGCCGGGCGGCGCTGACGATGGCCGGTGAGCGGCTGCCCTCGGTCGTGGGCCGCCTGCGCAAGGGGGAGAAGATCGACGTGGCGGCCGAGGCGCCCCCGCTGGAGTACGGCACCGACGAGATCGGCCAGGTCGGCCGGGCGTTCAGCGAGGTGCAGCGCACCGCCGTGCAGTCGGCCGTGGACGAGGCGGCGCTGCGCAAGGGCCTCAGCGATGTCTTCCTCAACATCGCCCGGCGCAGCCAGACGCTGCTGCACCGCCAGCTCTCGCTGCTGGACAAGATGGAGCGGCGCACCACCGAGCCCGACGAGCTCGAGGACCTCTTCCGCGTGGACCACCTGGCCACCCGGATGCGCCGCCACGCCGAGGACCTGGTCATCCTCGCCGGCGCCGCGCCCGGCCGCGGTTGGCGCAACCCGGTGCCCGTGGTGGACGTCATCCGCGGCGCGGTGTCCGAGGTGGAGGACTACGCGCGCGTGGCCGTCACCGGGGTGGAGGACGCGGCTGTGGTGGGCCGGGCGGTGGGCGACGTCATCCACCTGCTCGCGGAGCTGCTGGAGAACGCGGCCTCGTACTCGCCGCCGCACACCCGCGTCCAGGTCGCCGGGCAGGCCGTGCCCAACGGCTACGCGGTGGAGATCGAGGACCGCGGGCTGGGGATGGCGCCGGAGCTGCTGGAGGAGGCGAACGAGCGGCTGGCCGCGCCGCCGGATTTCGACCCGGCCAACAGTGCCCGGCTGGGGCTCTTCGTGGTCGCCCAGCTCGCGGCCCGGCACGGGGTGCGGGTGCGCCTGCGCGCCTCCCCGTACGGTGGCGTGACGGCCGTCGTCCTGATCCCCACCGAGCTCGTCGTGGACGTGGACTCCGTGCCGGTTGTGGAAGGACCGGCGTGGCCGGCCCGGACCCGGCCCGCGTCCGGCGCGCCCGCCGGAGCGCCCGCCGGGCCGCCGGCCGCCGAGCCGGGGGAGCGGACCGACGGGGCGGCGCCCGTCCCGCTCACCCGCCGCGTCCGCACGGCGCCCCGACTGGGCGTCG
>DASQDS010000364.1:0-7351 GCA_035634075.1 Pilimelia sp.
GGGCGCGGCGCGGACGACCGCCCGACCGCGGACGCCGGCGCGGCAGCGCCAACCGCCGGCGCCGCGCTCACCGCCGCCGAGGCGGCCGCCATCGCCCTGGACCGGGTGGGCGGCGGCACGGTGACGAAGATCGAGCTGGACCGCGAGCACGGCCGGCTGGAGTGGAAAGTGGAGATCCAGGCCGGCGGCACTGAACACGACATCCGCGTGGACGCCACGACCGGCACGGTGACCCGGGCCCGTTCCGACGGCCGGGGGCGGGGCGGCGACGACTCCTCCGGGCCGGGCGGCGGCGACTCGTCCGGGCGGGGCGGCGACTCCTCGGGGCGAGGCGGCGGCGGATATGGCGACGGTCGGGGCGGCGACGAGCCTGGCGGCCGCGGCGGCGACGACCCGCGCGGTGCCGACCGGGGCGTCGACTGGGACGATCGGGGAGGCGACGACGACTGATACGAACGATGGCGAGAGCTGACAGCGCCGGGCGGCGCCGCGCGGGCAATGCGCGAAGCGGACGCCGGAGCTGATCCCCAGCGAGCCGGCCGGGCCCACCCCCTCAGGGCCCGGCCGGCTTCTCCACGTGTCTGGGCGGCCGCGCGCCGCTCAGTCGTCCCCGCCGACGTACGGGCAGTGCCGGCAGCCGCGGCCGCAGCACGTGCCGCGCGCCGCCAGGAACCCCGCCGTGAGGACGAACAGGCCGGTGTCCGGGTCGGCGTACCCGGCGGCGCCGGCGGCCAAGGCCGCGGCGTGCGCCGCCAGGATCCCGGCGCGGCCGGCATGCCCGGGGGCCAGCCGGGACGGGTGCGGCTCGGTCAACGGCCGAGCGGCCAGCGGCTCAGGCCGGGCCAGCGGCTCAGGCTTGGCGGGCTGCGGACCGCCGGGCTCGGGCGCGCCCGGTTGCGGCGTGCCGGGTCGCGGAGGGCTCACCCGACGGACCGTAGCCGGTCAGGAGCCGAAGCGTTCCGCCGCCACCCGCTGGGCGGCCTGGGACAGCTGGGCGGTGGTCACCGGCTGCTCCGTCCCAGGGTCGCTCAAACCCAGGAAGAAGTACGCATCCTTGTTGCGCAACAGGACACCGTATTCGTCGCGGCTGGCCAGGTGCCCGACCTCGCCGCCGGGGATCTGCTCGCACCGCACCACGTCGCGGGTCGGGTCACAGCCTCGGCCCTGAGGTTCCGCTCCGCCCTCGAAGCCCAGCTGGTGCTCCTGGCCAGCCACCACGAACTTCACCCAGAACAGGCCACCGCGCTCGCAGTCTGCCGCCTCGGCGCCCTCCGGGACCGTCGGCTGGGACCATTCGAGGTCGGCGGGCAGCGCAGACCGCAGCGTTTCCGTCACCGCCTCCGCGAGCTGGCCGCAACTGCTCTTGGCGCCGGGTGGGCGGGCCCCGACGTCGACCGGTTCGTCCGCCGGCGTGCCCGCCAGTGCCAGGTAGCCGCCCGTGAGGGCCAGGGCGGTGGTGGTCGCCGCGGCCCCGGTGCCCGCGTACCACAGGCGGCGGCGCAGGCGGCCGGCCCGGTACACCGGTGTCGCCTCGACCCCCGACGGCGGGGCCGTCGAGTCGTCCGCCGCAACCGCCAGTACGCGTTCGATGTCGTCGGTCACCATGGCATGTTCCCCCTTGATCGTGTGCCGGCCGCCTCAGCGCCGGGTAACGCTGTTTCGTTGGTCAGTTGACCGCCGAGTGCGGCGCGAAGCGCGGCCAGGCCGCGCGCGCACTGGCTCTTCACCGTGCCCTCGGCGCACCCGAGCACCTGGGCGGTCGCGGCCACGTCGAGGCCGTCGTAGTACCTGCACACGAGCACGGCCCGCTGCCGCGGCGGCACCTGCAGGAGCGCCCGGGTGATCGCGATCCGGGTCGCGGCGTCGTCAGCATCGTCCGTCCCCGCCGGCCGGTCCGGCAGCTCGGCCGCGGTGGCCTCCCGCCGCCGCCAGGCCCGCCGCTGATCGCTGAAGAACGAGCGCATCAGGCAGGTCCGCAGGTAGGCGTCGAGCGCCTCCGCGTCGCGCACCCGGTGCCAGGAGCCGGCCACCCGGACGAACGCGGACTGGGCGAGGTCGTCGGCGCGATGCCAGTCCCCGCACAGGAGGTACGCCAGACGCCTGGTCTGGTGGAACCGGGCCGAGAAGTACTCGGTGAATTCACGTTCGCCGTCATGTCGTTGCCACCTCATCCGCATCCCTCCACGGGAGGTAAGGCGCGTGCGGCCGCGCCTGCGGTTGCACGGGGGGCGGCCGGGTATAGCGTCTCCTCGCGGGCGCCGCGCCGCGCGCCCGGACACACCGGCAGGAGGACTCCGCATGGACAAGCCCGACATCGGTCCGATCGAGGGCGCGCCGCCCGCCGACCTGGCAGTCGAGGACATCTCGGTGGGCGACGGCCCGGAGCTGCAGGCCGGGCAGCGGGCCACGGTGCACTACGTGGGCGTGTCCCACTCCTCCGGCGAGGAGTTCGACGCGTCGTGGAACCGCGGCGAGGCCTTCACGTTCCCCGTGGGCCGCGGCCAGGTCATCGCGGGCTGGGACCAGGGCGTCGTGGGCATGCGCGTGGGCGGCCGCCGCAAGCTGGTCATCCCGCCGCATCTGGGGTACGGGGACCGGGGCGCCGGCAGCGTGATCAAGCCGGGCGAGACCCTCATCTTCGTCGTCGACCTCGTCGGCGTGGGCTGACGCCCGGGCGCTCCGCACCGGCTGATCGCGAAGGGTCGGTGGGGCTCTGACCCCACCGACCCTTCGCAATCAGGGCATCGTCAGCTGCAGCCGGACGTCGAGCCGCAGCCCTCGCACACGTAGCAGCTGCCAGCGGGGCGCATCTTCGTCCCGCAGGTGAAGCACAGCGGCGCGTCGGCCGCCTTGCCCTGCACCGCCTCCAGCAGCTCCGTCGAGGAGCCCGCCTGACTGACCGACGGCACCTCCTCGGCGGCCCGCGGTTCGCCCACCGGGTCGGACTGTGCGGTCGCCCCGGACTGCTCCGGCTTCGCCGTCTCGATCGGCGCGGACGACGCCATCGCCGCCAGGTCGACGTCCTCGCCCAGCTCGGCCCGCACCTGCGCCGCCCGCTCCGCTGCGGTGAAGATGCCCAGCTCGGCGCGCCGCTCCTGGGGCAGGAAGTCCAGTGCCAGGCGGCGGAAGATGTAATCCATCACCGAGGCCGCCATGCGGATGTCCGGGTCGTCGGTCATGCCGGCCGGCTCGAACCGCATGTTGGTGAACTTGGCGACGAAGGTCTCCAGCGGCACGCCATACTGCAGGCCGATGGAGATGGCGACCGAGAAGGCGTCCATCACGCCGGCCAGCGTGGAGCCCTGCTTGGACATCTTGAGGAAGACCTCGCCGAGGCCGTCGTCCGGGTACGACGAGGCGGTGAGGTAGCCCTCCGCCCCGGCGACCGAGAAGGACACGGTCTCCGAGGGCCGCTTCTTCGGCAGCCGCTTGCGGACCGGCCGGTACTCGACGACCTTCTCGACCGCCTTCTCGGTGACCTTCTCCGCCTCGACCTCGGTGCCGGCGGTTGCCTTGGTGGTCTTCGACGCCGACAGCGGCTGGCCGACCTTGCAGTTGTCCCGGTAGATGGCCAGCGCCTTGAGGCCGAGCTTCCAGCCCTCGAAGTAGATCCGCTGCACCTCCTCGACGGTGGCCGACTCCGGCATGTTGACCGTCTTGGAGATCGCGCCGGAGATGAACGGCTGCACCGCCGCCATCATCCGCACGTGCCCCATCGGGGCGATCGACCGCTCGCCCATGGCGCAGTCGAAAACGCCGTAGTGCTCCAGCTTGAGGCTCGGCGCGTCCACCACGTGCCCGTGGTCGGCGATGTGCTCGACGATCGCCTCCACCTGCTCCTCCTGGTAGCCCAGGCTGCGCAGGGCGCGGGGGACCGTCTGGTTGACGATCTGCATGGAGCCGCCACCGACCAGCTTCTTGAACTTGACCAGCGCCAGGTCGGGCTCCACGCCGGTGGTGTCGCAGTCCATCATCAATCCGATGGTGCCCGTGGGCGCCAGCACGCTGGCCTGCGCGTTGCGCCAGCCCGACCGTTCACCGATCTTGTTGCCGTGCTGCCACTCGGCGGTCGCCTGGCGCAGTACGTCGCCGGCCACGCCGCCGACCGCCCGCACCGAGTCGTTGGCGGCGGCGTGCTTGCGCATCACCCGCTTGTGGGCGTCGGCGTTGCGGGCATAGCCCTCGTACGCGCCGACGACCCCGGCCAGCTCCGCCGAGCGCCGGTACGCCGTGCCGGTCATCAGCGAGGTGATGGCCGCCGCGAGGGAGCGCCCGCCGTCGGAGTCGTACGGCAGGCCGGAGGCCATCAGCAGCGCGCCGAGGTTGGCGTAGCCGATGCCGAGCTGCCGGTACGCCCGCGTGGTCTCGCCGATCTTGTCGGTCGGGAAGTCCGCGAAGCAGATGGAGATGTCCATCGCGGTGATCACGAACTCGACGGAGCGGACGAACTTCTCGACCTCGAAGCCGCCGTCCGCGCGGAGGAACTTCATGAGGTTGAGGGAGGCGAGGTTGCACGAGGAGTTGTCCAGGTGCAGGTACTCCGAGCACGGATTCGAGGCGGTGATCCGGCCGGTCTCCGGGCAGGTGTGCCAGTCGTTGATCGTGTCGTCGTACTGCAGGCCCGGGTCGGCGCACTCCCACGCCGCCTTGGCGATCTTGCCGAAGAGCCCCTTCGCGTCCACCGAGTCGATGACCGCGCCATCCAACCGGCCGACCAGGTCGAACGACCCGCCCTCCTCGACGGCCCGCATGAACTCGTCGGAGACGCGGACGGAGTTGTTCGCGTTCTGGTACTGGACGCTGACGATGTCCCGGCCGCCGAGGTCCATGTCGAAGCCGGCGTCGCGCAACGCCCGGATCTTGTCTTCCTCCCGGGCCTTGGTCTGGATGAACTCCTCGATGTCCGGGTGGTCCACGTCGAGGATGACCATCTTGGCGGCGCGCCGGGTGGCCCCGCCGGACTTGATCGTGCCGGCCGAGGCGTCGGCGCCGCGCATGAAGCTGACCGGCCCCGACGCCGTCCCGCCGCTGGAGAGCAGCTCGCGGGAGGACCGGATGCGGGACAGGTTGACGCCGGAGCCGGAGCCGCCCTTGAAGATCAGGCCCTCCTCCTTGTACCACTCCAGGATCGAATCCATGGAGTCGTCCACGGCAAGGATGAAACATGCGCTCACCTGCTGGGGCGAGGCCGTGCCCACGTTGAACCACACCGGCGAGTTGAAGCTGAACACCTGGTGCAGCAGCATCCAGGTCAGCTCGTGCTCGAAGACCTCGGCGTCGGCGGGCGCGGCGAAGTACCCGTGCGTCTCCCCCGCCGCCCGGTACGTCTTCACGACCCGGTCGATGAGCTGGCGCAGCGACCACTCGCGCTCGGGGGTGCCGACGGCGCCCCGGAAATACTTGGTGGTGACGATGTTGGCGGCGTTCACGCTCCAGAAGTCCGGGAACTCCACGCCGCGCTGCTCGAAGTTGACCGAGCCGTCCCGCCAGTTCGTCATGACGACGTCGCGGCGCTCCCAGGTGACCTCGTCATAGGGGTGAATCCCTTCCGTGGTCCACACCCGCGCGACGCGTAGCCCCCCGGCCGCCGTCGCACGCGTGCGTGCCTTCCCTGCGGTGATGCCGTCCCCGGCCAATGTGCTTCCCCCTCGACTGTGGCGCGGCTGGGCGCCGCGATGCTCGTGCAAACTCGTTGAGTTTCGGGCGGCGGGTTACGGGGCCCGGCCGCCGGCCGGCTGCGCCGCCGCGGGCTCGTCCGCCCGGGCGGCGGACGCCTCGCGCAGGGCGGCGATCTCCCGCTCGAAGTCGCCCAGGGACTCGAACGAGCGATAGACGCTGGCGAATCTCAGGTACGCCACCTCGTCCAGCTCCCGCAGCGGGCCGAGGATGGCCAGGCCGACGTCGTGGCTCGGAATCTCCGCCACCCCCCGGGCCCGGACGGTCTCCTCCACCCGCTGCGCCAACAGGGCGATGGCGTCCCCGTCGACCGGCCGGCCCTGGCACGCCTTGCGCACCCCGCCGGTGATCTTCGTACGGCTGAACGGCTCGGTCACCCCGCTGCGCTTGACGACCGCCAGGACGGCCTCCTCCACGGTGGTGAACCGCTTACCGCACTCCGGGCACGCCCGGCGCCGCCGGATCAACTGGCCGTCGTCCGCCTCGCGGGAATCGACCACCCGGGAGTCGGCGAATCGGCAGTACGGACACCGCATGCCGCCCCCTTCCGTGAAACCTGCGTCGCCGGCTGCGCACGCCAAAGCCCCGCGCCGGCCGTGGTGCGGGGCCGCCGCTACGAGTGACGTGTGGAACAACCGGATGGTGGCTCGCCGTCCGACCGCGGGACTCAACCGGAACGGTTGACCCAACCAGTTGACGACTTACACCCCTGTAACTACTACATGTTGGGGTCGACGGTATGCCTCCGGCAGCAGCGGCGCAAGTCGCCGGGCGATGTGGCGTGGCGTGTCGCGAGACCCGCCACAGGGGGTGGCTCGGGCACTACCGAGGGTCCGGCAGCAGGAGCCGTTGGCCCGGCTGGAGCGTATAGTCCGGCAGCCCGTTCAGCCGGCGGATCTCCTCGATGACCCCGAACGGGTCACGCCCGGGCCGGTGCCGCTCGGTGACCGACCACAGCGTGTCGCCGGGCCGCACCACGGCCGTCGGCCGGGGGCCGGCCGGGTCCGCCGCCCGGGAGGCGGGGGCCGCGACCGCGACCACCAGCGTGGCGAGCAGGAGGAGGAAAGCGAGCAGCACCAGGCGCCCGCGCCGGGTCAGCCGGACGCCCCGCCGGGCACCAGAACCGCCGGGCCGCAGCGCCCGAACCCGCCCATCGGGCTGATGGCCGGGCCGGGACACCGGGTCGGGCCGGGACACCGCACCCGGCCGGGACACCGCGCCGCTTGTGACCACCATGGTTTCCTCCAGTCGAACGGCAGTTCGATCGAACGGACGTACGATGGTGTATCAGAACAGACGTACGGATGTCGAGGATGCCGGAGGCGACACGCCGCGCCGAGGTCGTACAGATGTTTGAAACTGTCCCATCTCACCGATACGGTCTTCGGCAAGCGGGGTCGACCGACGACGCGGCGTGACAGCAAGCACGTCACACGCACAGCGGTGCGCCAGCACAGCGTGCGGGCCGGCGTCACAGCCGGCCGGCGGTGCCCGCGGACGACGCAGCGGGAGCCGACAGGCGCCAGCCGACGAGGGAGGACGGACGTGTCGAGCGACGAGCGGAACGGCCTGCAGCCGGAGCACCAGGAACGCGGAGGGCGGGCGGGCACGGCGGCGCCGACCGCCGTACGCCGGCGGGCCGCGGCGCGCGCCCGCACCGGGGAGCCGCAGCTGC
>DASQDS010000365.1:0-1947 GCA_035634075.1 Pilimelia sp.
CGTGGTCCACGGTCACCAGCCCGGCCCGCAACCCGGCGCGGGGCGCGACGAACGCCACCGCCGCGGCCAGGGCCAGCGAGTCCGCGCCGCCGGAGCAGGCGACGAGCACCAGGGCGCCGGGGCGGATGCCGGCCAGCCCCGCCCGGACCGCACCGCGTACGGCGGCCACCGACGCCGGCAACGCGGCCACGTCGATGGTCTCGCCTCAGGCGGCGGCCGGCGCGCCGTGGACGCGCGCCACCCACGCCTCCGGGGCGGCCAGCTCGTCCAGCCGCGGCAGGGTGAGCGGCGAGCTGAAGATCCGGTTGAAGCCCGGCATGCCGACCCGCTCCACCACCGCGTGCACGAAGCGCCGGCCCTCGGCGTACTGCCGCATCTTGACCTCGATGCCCAGCAGCCGGCGGACCGCCTTCTCGAGCGGGTTGCCGGCGTGCCGGCGCTGGTTGAACTTCGCCCGGATCTCGCCCACCGACGGGATGACCTGCGGGCCGACGCCGTCCATCACGAACTCGGCGTGCCCCTCCAGCAGCGTCATCAGGGCGGTCAGCCGATCGAGCACGGCCTTCTGCCCGGGCGTCTGCACGACGTCGAGGATGGAGGAGCGGCTCTCCGGGTCGCGCACCGCCTCGGACAGCGTCGCCACCCCCCGGCGCAGCCGGGCGACGAGCTGCTCACCGCCCGCCTGGGAGGCGTCCACGAACGCCTGCACCTCGCCGAGGAAGTGCGCGCGCATCCAGGGCACGGCGGTGAACTGTGTGCGGTGCGTCACCTCGTGCAGGCAGACCCACAGCCGGAAGTCGCGCGGGTCGGCCCCCAATCGGCGCTCCACGTCCACGATGTTGGGCGCCACCAGCAGCAACTGGCCCGGGTCGGAGGAGAACACCTCGTACTGGCCGAGCACGCGGCCGGAGAGGTACGCCAGCACGGTGCCCGCCTGGACCCCGGTCACCCGGGAGCCGACGGCCTCGGTCAGCACGCCCGGCGGCTTGTCCCCGGCCAACCGGCTGACCAGCGGGGTGACGACCTCCCGCAGGCCGGCGATGTTGACCCCGGCCCAGTCCCGCCGGTCCACCACCCGCACCGGCGGGTACGCCACCTGCGGTTGGAGCCCCGTGTAGTCGGCCACGTGCGCCGCCGCCTCGTCGGTCAGGAGGCGCAACTGGGCGACCACCCCTGCCGCCTCGTCGTAGGACACCCGCGGGCCGGCCTTGCCCAGCGCGCCGGCGGTCGCGGCGGCCAGTTCCCAATCGACGAATTGCGCCATGCCGCCCACGGTACCCGGGCCCGTCAGCCCGGCCGGCCGGCTTGCCGCCGCCGGGTCAGCGACAGCCGCACCCGGCCAGGCGCGCCGCGATGGCGTCCAGCCCGGCCTGCGCGTCCCAGTGCCCGACCGGCACGCCGTCGGCGAGCAGGGCGAAGGCCAGGAGGCGACCGTCGGCGGTCACCACCACACCGGACATGGCGTCCACCCCGGCCAGCGTCCCGGTCTTGGCGCGGACCACCCCGACGCCGGCCCGGCCGCTGCCCGAGGCCGCCTGGAAGCGCTCCAGCAGGGTGCCGGACCAGCCGGCCACCGGCAGCCCGCCGAACAGGCCCGCGACCGCCGGCCGGCCGCCGCCCGCCGCACCGGCGAGCAGCTCGGTGAGCAGCGACGGCGTGAGCCGGTTGCGGCGGGACAGCCCGCTGCCGTCCGACAGGTCGCTCTCCGCCGTCGGCAGGCCCAGCTCCGCGAGCACGAGGGCCATCGCGTCCGCGGCACCGGCGAACGACGCCGGCCGGCCGCGCGCCAACGCCACCTGCCGGGCGAGCGCCTCGGCGACGACGTTGTCGCTGTCGGCGAGCATGACGTCGACGAGCCGCTGCACCGGCGGGGACTGCACGCGGCCGAGCTCGGCGCCCGGCGCCGGCGGCCCGGCGGTGGCGGCCGTGCCGGTCGCCGCCGGGGTC
>DASQDS010000366.1:0-1570 GCA_035634075.1 Pilimelia sp.
ACGCGCTCGGGGTTGAGGAACCGCTCGAAGATCAGCCCGTGCGCCAGCGGGTCGAGGTCGGTGATGCCCATGGCGTACGCGGCCAGCGAGCCCGCGGCCGAGCCACGGCCCGGGCCGACGCGGATGCCGTTGTCCTTGGCCCAGTTGATGAAGTCGGCGACCACGAGGAAGTACCCCGGGAAGCCCATCTGGGTGATGATCCCGACCTCGTAGTCGGCCTGCTTGCGCACGTGGTCGGGGATGCCGTTCGGCCAGCGCTTGTGCAGCCCGCGCTCGACCTCCTTTACGAACCAGGAGGTCTCGTCCTCCCCCGGCGGCAGCGGGAACCGGGGCATCAGGTCGGCGCCCTCGGTGAACTCCACCTCGCACTGCTCGGCCACCAGCAGCGTGTTGTCGCACGCCTCGGGCAGCTCGCTGAACAGCGCGCGCATCTCCGCGGCGGACTTCAGGTAGTAGCCGTCGCCGTTGAACTTGAAGCGGTTGGTCTCGTTGAGCCGCGACCCGGTCTGGATGCACAGCAGGGCGTCGTGCGCCTCGGCGTCCTCGCGGTGGGTGTAGTGCAGGTCGTTGGTGCCCAGCAGCGGGATGCCGAGCTCCTTGGCGATCTCCAGCAGCGCCGGGCGGGTCTTCTTCTCGATGGCCAGCCCGTGGTCCATCACCTCGGCGTAGAAGTTCTCCTTGCCGAAGATGTCCTGGAAGTCGGCGGCGGCCTGCCGGGCCCTGTCGTGCTTGCCGGCCCGCAGCCACATGTTGACCTCACCGGAGGGACACCCGGTGGTGGCGATGAGACCCGTGCCGTAGCGCTCCAGCAGGTCGCGGTCGAACCGCGGCTTGCGGTACTGCCCCTCGAGGCTGGCCATCGACGAGATGCGGAAGAGGTTGTGCATCCCCTCCGTCGTGCGGGCCAGCAGTGTCATGTGCGTGTAGGCGGCCTTGCCGCGCGAGGAGCCGCCCTCGCCGTCCTCGTCGATGAGGTTCTCGCCGAAGTCGAACGGCGCCCGGTCGAAGCGCGAGCCCGGGGTGTAGTAGCCCTCCATGCCGATGATCGGCTTCACGCCGGCGGCCTTGGCCTGCTTGTAGAAGTCGTAGGCGCGGAACACGTTGCCGTGGTCGGTCATCGCCAGCGCCGGCATCCCCTGCTCGGCGGCGGCCT
Organism: Pilimelia sp.; assembly: GCA_035634075.1. Lineage (GTDB taxonomy): Bacteria > Actinomycetota > Actinomycetes > Mycobacteriales > Micromonosporaceae > DASQDS01. The sequence goes on from DASQDS010000366.1 coordinate 1,154, forward strand.
TGGTGACCTCCGGCAGCTTGGCCGCTCCGTCGAGCATCGAGTACTCGGTGTGTACGTGCAGGTGCACGAACGAGTCGGACGACGGGGTGCTCACGTTCGTTGGTGCTCCTCACGGGTCGTGCGTGCCCGGCCGTCGGGGATCCGGCGGGCGACCGGCGGGGAAGACCGGCGGTGCTGTGGTCCGGGGGTGCGGGCCGGGGGCGACCCGATCCTCGCACTCCCGGAGGTCTACTCCGAGGCTCTGACAGAACGTGTCCCGCCCTCGGCGGACCGCTCCGTCACACGGGCGGACGCCGCGTCGGGAGTGCGCGGTGCCGGCCTCCCCGTAGCCGTCACCGGCGAGGTCAGGCCGCCGTGGCGCGCCGGGCACCCGCGCCCTCCTAGCAGCGCTCGTGGGCGCTCCGCCCGCCCTGCTGC
>DASQDS010000367.1:0-1661 GCA_035634075.1 Pilimelia sp.
GGCTGGTGAGGCCCGGCCGATGGGCCCTCGCCGCGAGCGTTACCTCGTCGCCGCGCTGCCCCCGGAGCTGCTGCCGGCCGGCTTGGCGGGCGTCGCGCCGGTCGATCCGGCCAGCCTGCTCGCCCAACTGGAGGCGGATCCGGCGTGCGCCGTGGTGAGGGTGCTGCCGGCCCGGCTCGACGCGCTGCACGCGCTCGGCGCCGGCCTGCCCGCGGCCGGCTTCCCGCAGGTCGCCGTCGTGGAGATGGACGACGACCGCGCCGCCATGTTCGCCGCGACGCCGCTGCTGCACGTCGAGCCCGACCTGCCGCTGCAGTACGCGGAGGCGGGCCTGCGGATCGCCGACCCCGGCGTGACCCCCCTCGGCGCGGACGCCACCGTCGACTTCGAGGTGCGCGGCGCCGACGGCCGGCCGGTGGCGGGGGCGGAGGTCTACCTGCTCGGCGAGGCGTTCCCGGCGCGCGGGGTGACCGGGCCGGACGGGCGCGTGGCCCTCGTGGCGCCGGCCGCGACCGTGGCGAGCGCCCACGGGGTCTACGTCAAGCCGCGGTACGACTACTGGAGCGTGTGGGTTCCCCGGCCGGCCCTGGACCGGTCCGCCCCGCACCTGATCACCTGCCCGGCCCTCACGGACACCTTCCCGGGCTTCCCCGGCCGGCACGAGCTGGACGGGTGGGCCAGGCGGTCCATGCGCTTCGACGCGCTGCCGCCGACGTTCCGCGGGCACGGCGTGCGCGTCGCGGTCATCGACTCGGGCGCGGCGGTGGACCACCCGGACCTGGCCGGGCGCTTCGTCGGCGGGCAGGACCTCACGGCCGAGCCGGGCGGCGACCCGGAGGGCTGGCGGGTCGACACGGTCGGCCACGGCTCGCACTGCGCCGGCATCATCGGCGGCCGGGACGACGGGACCGGGATCCGGGGCATCGCGCCCGAGGTGGAGCTGCACTCCTGCAAGATTTTCCCGGGCGGCCGGTTCAGCGACCTGATCGCCGCACTCGACTACTGCATCGCCCACGGCATCGACGTGGTGAACCTGAGCCTGGGCAGCCCGCAGCCCTCGGAGCTGATCGCCCGGAAGATCGAGCAGGCCCGGCAGGCGGGGGTCGCGTGCGTGGCGGCCGCGGGAAACTCCGGCGGCGCGGTCGCCTTCCCGGCGTCGATGCCGTCGGTCCTGGCGGTGGCGGCGATCGGCAAGGTGGACGAGTTCCCGCCGCAGAGCCACCACGCCACCCAGGTCACCGGTACGCCGACGGTCGAAGGCTACTTCTCGGCGCGGTTCACCTGCCACGGTCCCGAGATCGACGTCTGCGCCCCGGGCGTGGCGGTCGTCTCCTCGGTGCCTCCGCGCAACTACGCCGCCTGGGACGGCACCTCGTTCGCCGCGCCGTGCGTGAGCGGACTTGCCGCGCTCGTCCTGGCGCACCACCCGGACTTCCGCACCCACCTCGCCGCGCGCGACGCCGCCCGGGTGGACGGCCTGTTCGACATCCTCCGCCGCAGTGGCCGGCCACTGGCGCTGGGCGACCCGGGCCGCAGCGGAGCCGGTCTGCCGGACGCCGTGCTGGCGGTGGGCCAGGCCCCGGCGGTGGCGGCGGCCCCGCCGGCGCACCCGGCGCTGGCGGCCCTGTGGACGGCGATGACCCGCGCCGGCCTGCTGCCGG
>DASQDS010000368.1:0-4513 GCA_035634075.1 Pilimelia sp.
CCACCCTGCTGGTGCTGCTCGTGCGGCGCGTACTGGCCGGGCGGGTAGGCCTGGCCGGGCGGGTAGGCCTGGCCGGGCGGGTATGCCTGGCCCGGCGGGTTGGCCTGGCCGGGCGGGTATTCGCCGGGGGGGGGGTAGCCGCCCGGCGCCGGGGCGCCGGAGGAGGGCGGCGGATTCCCGCCGGGCGCCGATCCAGGGGGCGGATATCCGGCCGGGGACTGGTTCGGCGGCGGGGGAAAACCGGGGTTCGGCTGGTGGCCTGGCTCCGAAGATCCGGAGTAGGGCTCACCGGGTGGTTGGGACATCGCTACTCCTGGGCGCGTAGGGGGCCGGACCGGGCGATCCTAGTCTTTCAACGTCCAGCAACGACCTCACAAACGGCAACCCGCCCCAGGGCAGCGCAAGCGGGCGTCCCGGACACAGCCGGGACGCCCGCGGCGACTCAGGCCGGCAGGCTGGCCACCCCGGCCGGCACGAACCGTCCACCGGTGACGCGCTCGCTGGTGCCGGTCCGGTCCAGGTACGGCGTGACGCCGCCCAGGTGGAACGGCCAGCCGGCACCGAGAATCATGCACAGATCGATGTCCTGCGCCTCCGCGACGACGCCCTCGTCGAGCATCAACCGGATCTCCTGCGCCATCGCGTCGAGCGCCCGCTGGCGTACCTGCTCGGCGGTCAGCGGTGTGTCACCGAGCTCCAGCAGGGCCGTCACCTCGGGGTTCACCTCGTCGTCAACCATGATCGGCTTGCCGGCGTCGGCGATGCGCTTGAGGTTGTCGCTGACCGCGAACCGGTCCGGGAACGCGGCGTGCAGCGTCCCGCCGACGTGGTACGCCACCGCCGGGCCGACCAGTTGCAGCAGCGCCAGCGGCCGCATCGGCAGGCCCAGCGGGTCCAGCGCGCTGTCCGCGACCTCCGGCGGCGTGCCGGCGTCGATGGCACCCAGCACCTCGCCCAGGAAGCGGGTGAGCAGCCGGTTGACGACGAATGCCGGGGCGTCCTTGACCAGCACCGAGGACTTGCGCAGCTGCTTGCCGACCGCGAAGGCGGTGGCCAGCGTCGCGTCGTCGGTCCGTTCGCCGCGGACGATCTCCAGCAGCGGCAGCACCGCGACCGGGTTGAAGAAGTGGAAGCCCACCACCCGTTCCGGGTGCTCCAGCTCGGCGGCCATCGCGGTGACCGACAGCGAGGACGTATTGGTGGCCAGCACCGCCTCCGGGGAGACGATCTTTTCCAGCTCGGCCCAGACCTGCTTCTTGACGCTCAGGTCCTCGAACACTGCCTCGATCACGAAGCTGGCGTCGGCGAACACGCTCTTGTCGACCGAGCCGCTGACCAGGCCGCGGAGCTTGGCCGCCGTACCGGAGTCCATCCGGCCCTTGCCCACCAGCTTGTCGATCTCGGCGTGGACGTACCCGACGCCCTTGTCGACCCGGGCCTGGTCGAGGTCGGTGAGCACCACCGGCACCTGCAGGCGGCGGGCGAACAACAGCGCCAGCTGGGAGGCCATCAGGCCGGCGCCGACGATGCCGACCTTGGTGACGTCGCGGGCCAGGCCCAACGACGGCGCGCCGGCTGGGCGCTTGGCGCGGCGCTGCACCAGGTCGAACGAGTACAGGCTGCTACGCAGCTCCTCGCCCATGATCAGGTCGGCCAGCGCCTCGTCCTCGGCCGCCGTGCCGGTGGCGAAGTCGGCGTCCTTGGCCAGCGCGAGCAGCTTCAGGGCCTGGTTCGCCGACGGTACGGCGCCGTGCAGCCGCTGGTCGAGTTGCTGCTTGGCGAAGTACAGCACCCCGTCCCACATGTCCTTGTCGACCTCGGGGCGGCTGACCGTGACGTCGCCGCGGACCACGCCGGCGGCCCATTCCAGCGACCGCTCCAGGAAGTCGGCCGGCTCGAACAGCACGTCGGCGATGCCCATCTCGCGGGCCTGCTTCGGCTTGAGCGTCTTCTGGGTGAGCGGGTTCTGGATGATCACCTGGGCGGCCGCCGGGATGCCGATCAGGTTCGGCAGCAGTTGCGTGCCGCCCCACGCCGGGACGAGCCCGATGGCGACCTCGGGCAGCGCCAACGCCGCCGCGCCGCCGGAGACCGTCCGGTAGTGGCAGTGCAACGCCACCTCCAGGCCGCCGCCCATCGCCGCGCCGTTGATGAACGCGAACGTGGGCACCGTCGAGTCGCGCAGCCGGGCGAAGATCCGGTGACCCAACCGGCCCAGCTCCAGCGCCTGGTCGCGGGAGGTGATCAGCGGCACGCCGGTGATGTCGGCGCCGACGCAGAAGATGTACGGCTTGCCGGTCACCGCGATGAACGCCGGGTCGGCGGCCAGCGCCTCGGTGATCGCGGCGTCCAGACTGGCCAGGCCGGCCGGGCCGAAGGAGTTCGGCTTCTTGTGGTCGAAGCCGTTGTCGAGGGTGATCAGCGCGGCCGGCTTGGCCAGCCCCGGCACGGTGACCTGGCGCAGCAGCGCCTTGGTCACGACCTCGTTCGGGTTCTGCAGTGTCGCCGTCACTTGTTCGCGCCTTCCCGCTGAGCGTTCTCGCTGGACTCCGTCCAGGCAGGGTTCTCCCAGATCACGGTGCCGCCCATGCCGATGCCGATGCACATCGCGGTCAGGCCGTAGCGCACCTCCGGGTGCTCGGCGAACTGCCGCGACAGCTGGGTCATCAGCCGTACGCCGGAGGAGGCGAGCGGGTGCCCGATGGCGATCGCGCCGCCCCACGGGTTCACCCGGGAGTCGTCGTCGGCGATGCCGAAGTGGTCGAGGAACGCCAGCACCTGCACGGCGAACGCCTCGTTCAACTCGAACAGGCCGATGTCGTCGATGCTCAGCCCGGCGATCCGCAGCGCCTTCTCCGTCGACGGGATCGGGCCGACGCCCATGATCTCCGGCTCGACGCCGACGAAGCCGTACGACACCAGCCGCATGCCGATCGGCAGGCCCAGCTCGCGGGCCACGTCCTCGGCGGCGAGCAGGCTGGCCGTGGCGCCGTCGTTCAGGCCGGCGGCGTTGCCGGCGGTCACCCGGCCGTGCGGGCGGAACGGGGTCTTGAGGCTGGCCAGCTTCTCCAGCGAGGTGTCGCGGGGCGCCTCGTCGACCGTGGCCAGACCCCAGCCGGTCTCCGGGTCGCGGACGGCCACCGGCACCAGGTCGTCCTGCAGCTTGCCGTTGGCGTACGCCTTGGCGGTCTTCTGCTGCGAGGCCAGCGCGAACGCGTCGGTGCGCTGCTGGGTGATGTGCGGCACCCGGTCGTGCAGGTTCTCCGCGGTCGCGCCCATCACCAGGGCGGACGGGTCGACCAGCTTCTCGGCCAGGATCCGCGGGTTGGGGTCGACGCCCTCGCCCATCGGGTGCCGGCCCATGTGCTCGACGCCCCCGGCGATCGCCACGTCGTACGCGCCCATCGCGATGCCGCCGGCCACCGACGTCACCGCGGTCATCGCGCCCGCGCACATCCGGTCGATCGAGTAGCCCGGCACGGTCTTCGGCAGCCCGGAGAGCAGGGCGGCGGTGCGCCCGAGGGTCAGCCCCTGGTCGCCGATCTGGGTGGTGGCGGCGATGGCCACCTCGTCCACCCGCTCCGGCGGCAGCTGCGGGTTGCGGCGTAGCAGTTCCCGGATACACCGGATGACCAGGTCGTCGGCGCGGGTGTTGGCGTACATGCCACCCGCCTTGCCGAACGGGGTACGGACGCCGTCGACAAAAACGACGTCCCGGACTTGACGCGGCACAGCAAGCCTCCTCGCAGGGGGTGGAACTCGCCCGTATGCTACTCGCCAGTAACTACCTCCCGCACCGGATCGACGCTATGGCGCCGACCACACGCGTGTTTGCCGGGGCGCCCGGTCATGCGAAAGCGTGCCGCTGCACCTAGGCGGGGGGCGGGGTGAGGGCGGTGGCGAGGTTGGCGCCGATCAGGTTGATCTGCCAGGAGCGCGCACCGTAGCCCCGGAGCGCGTCCGCCACCGTGTCCGCGGTGATCTCGTCGGGCGGCGTCCACGCCAGCCGGCGCACCGAATCGGGACTGATCAGGTTTTCCGGCGGCAGGTTGTGCGCCGTCGCCGTGCCGGTGACCACCTCGCGGCACCGGGCCAGTCGGGCGGCCGCCGCCGGGTCGCGTTCGGCCCAGCGGTGCGGCGGCGGTGGTCCGTCCACCGCCACGGCGACCGGTAGTGCCTCGTCCGGCAGGGCCCGTGCCTCGTTGAGCGCGTCCAGCCAGACCTTCGCCAGCCGGCGCACCGAACGGCCGCCGAAGCCCGGCACGGTCAACAGGGTCCGCTCGTCCTTCGGGTCGAGTTCGGCGGCGGCGATCAGTGACGCGTCGGGAAGCACCCGCCCGGGTGCCGAGTCGCGTCGGGCGGCGACGGTGTCCCGGGCGTACCACAACGCCCGCACCCGGGCCTGCGCCCGCGCACCGCGGACCCGGTGGATGCCGGAGGTGCGCCGCCCCGGGTCCGGCCGCGAGCGCGGCGCCGACGTACCCGAGGCCACCAGGGCGGCGAACTCCTCGGC
>DASQDS010000369.1:0-11151 GCA_035634075.1 Pilimelia sp.
GCCGGGCCTGGCGCCTGCGCCCGGCGACCGTGCGCCGGCTCGCACTGGTCGTCGTGTTGCCCGCCGCCGGTCTGGCGATGGCGGCGACCAGCGCGCCGAGATACCCGACGGCGGTTGCCGCGCTCACCTGGCACGACATGATCGTCGTCGGCGAGGTCGACGCCAACCACCAGAGTGCCCTGGAGCAGCCCGAGTCGTGGCGGGCCAGCGCGGACGGCGCCCGCACCTGGCGCGCCCTCACCGCCGACGAGCAGGCGCGGTTCACCGCGGCGGCCACCGCCAGCACCGGGCGGGCCGAGCAGCAGTGCGCACCGGCGCCCACGGCGGACCGCTGCTACCGGGTGGCGCGCGGTCACCTCCGGGTCGAGGAGAGCGCCGACGGCGGTCGGTCGTGGACGGTGGGCTGGGGAATCAGTGACGACCGGCGGGACCGGTGGGCCCGCTCGTTCGACGAGCTCGGCGACGCGGAAACGCACCTCTCCTCCCGCGCCCTGACCGTCGCGGGCCGGCCGGGCGGCCACGTCGTGGTGGTGGCCAACGGCCGCGACGGCTACGCGGTCCGCGACGTGACGGGGAAGTGGCAGCGCATCGGCTTCGGCACCGAGGGCCTCGACAGCTGGACGGCGCCGGCCTCCCCGGCGCCCGGCGACGACCTCCCGGTCGAGCTGGTCCTTGCGAAGTACTACCTGGCCGTGCTCGCCGGCGCCGTGGCAATCGCGGTGGGCTGCGGGTGGGCCGGCCGCGGCGGCGTGCCGGGGTGGCTGGGGCTGGGTCTACTGCTGACCGCGGTGCCCGGGACGCTGCTCGGGGTGCTCGGGATGCACGCGGGCGACAGCATGGAGCGGCTGTTGGCGGCCGTGCCGGGCACCGCCGCGTTGGTGGTCGCCGCGGGTCTCGCCCTCGGGACGGCCGTCGCGGCCGGCACCACCGGCACGCTGGGCGGGCGTGCGGCGACGGGGATCGTCGCCCTCGGCGTCGCCACCGCGGCCGGCGCGGCGGTGCCGTACGCGCTGTGGGCCCGGGACGCGCTCGACGAGCGCGCGGCGTCCCTCCTGGCGCTGGCCGTGGGCGGGGTCGGGGTGCTGGCCGCCGGGTGGATCGGCGACCGGGCCCGCCGGGACCGCCCGGCCCCACCACCGGACCCGGCGTACCCACGGTGGGAGCCGGCGGCGCGGCGCTGAGCGCGCTCCCCGGCCGCTGGGAATGGCGCGGCGCCCATCCCACCGACAATTCCCGAGGCGCGGGAAAGGCATTCTTAATCCGCCGCTAAGCCGGACTTCACATTGGTCACCGGCTCCGCCCGACGCCGCCTTCCGCGTTGACATCGCCGCTGGCCGCTCCCTAGGCTGACCGCCGGCCGGGACGCGCTGACAATCCACCCTGCCGGTAATCACTGCCGCCGGTGACATTGACGACGAGCAACGCGAAGGAAACCTCAAACGTGGCTGGACATTCAAGAAGCCGCCGGTGGCGGGCGATTGCCGCCGGTGCGGTGGCCGTCGCCGCCGCCGGTGCCGGCGCCTGGGTCATCGCCGGTACGGGCACCGCCAGCGCCGGGAGCCTCACCGGCACCCTCTACCGGGCCTCCGGCGGCTCCGCCGCCAACTGGGTGGCGGCGAACCCCACCGACCCCCGGGCCGCCGCGATCCGCGACCGAATCGCCGTCAACCCGATCGCCCGGTGGTACACGTCCGCCAACGCCGGCACCATCCAGAACAGCGTGGCGTCGTACGTCAACGCCGCGCACGCGGTGGACCAGATCCCGCAGCTGATCCCGTACGCGCTGCCCAACCGCGACTGCGGCGGCGCCAGCGCGGGCGGCGCGGCCGACATCGCGACCTACAACGCCTGGACGCAGAACTTCGCCAGGGGCCTCGGCAGCAAGACGGTCATCGTCCTGCTGGAGCCTGACTCGCTCGCCCTGCAGACCTGCCTGAACGCCACGACGCTCGCCGAGCGAAACAATGCCCTCCTCGCGGCGACCCGGGCGATCAAGGCCGCCAACCCGAACGCCAAGGTGTACCTGGACGCCGGGCATTCGGCGTGGAACTCGGCCGCGGAGTCGGCCAGGCGGCTGCTCGCCGCGGGCGTGCGGGAGGCGGACGGGTTCTACTCCAACCTGTCCAACTTCCGCTTCACCGCCAACGAGGTCGCGTACGGCAGGTCCATTCTGGCCGTGCTGAACGACCCGAAGCTGCACCAGGTCATCGACACCAGCCGCAACGGCAACGGCCCGCGGGGCTCGGAGTGGTGCGACCCGGCCGGCCGCCTGGTGGGCGAGGCGCCGACCACCAGCACGGGGCACGACTCGGTGGACGCGTTCGTCTGGGGCAAGCCGCCCGGTGAGGCGGACGGCTGCGCCGCCCGGGCCGGCACCTTCGTGCCCGACCTGGCGTACGAGCTGGCGGGCAGCGGCACGACGCCGACCACCACCCGCCCCGCGACCACCGCCCCGGCCGGCCCCCGCCCCTCGGCGTCGGCCAGCGCACCGCCGTCGCCGAGCGCACCGCCATCGGCCAGCGCACCGCCGTCGGCCAGCGCACCGCCATCAGCCAGCGCACCGCCCACCCCGACCAGCGGGCCGCCGACCGGCGGCGTTGGGGCCTGCTCGGCCACCTCCCGGGTGGACTCGCAGTGGCGGGGCGGCTTCCTCGGCACGGTCACCATCACCAACCGGGGCGCCACCACGCTCAACGGCTGGACCGCCGGCTTCGCCTTCCCGGGCGACCAGCGGATCACCCACCTGTGGAACGGCACCCACACCCAGTCGGGCGCCGCGGTGAGCGTCCGCAACGTCGGCTACAACGCGCGGGTGGCGCCCGGCGCCACGCTGACGGTCGGCTTCGTCGCCACCGGCACCGCCTCGCCCGCGTCGGCGTACACGCTCAACGGCGCCGGCTGCACGGCCGCCTGACCGGCAGGGCGCACCGTCGGCGCCCGCGGGCTGTGATATGAACGGGCCCGGACCAGGGAGGACCGCCAGATGAGCAGGAACCGGTTGGGAAACAGCAAGGTCGAGGTCACGGGGCTCGGCTTCGGTGGCGGGCCGCTCGGCGGGCTCTTCGAGCCGCTCGACGACGACACCGCGGCGGCCGCCCTTGACGCCGCCTGGGACGGCGGGATCCGGTACTTCGACACCGCACCGCACTACGGCATCGGGCACTCCGAGCGCCGGATCGGCGCCTTCCTCCAGGGCCGGCCGCGGGCCGAGTACACGCTGTCGACGAAGGTCGGCCGGCTGCTGGTCCCGCAGGACCCGGCCGGCCGCACGGACGACAGCTTCGAGGTGCCCGCCACGCACCGGCGGGTGTGGGACTTCTCCCGGGACGGCGTCCTGCGCAGTGTCGAAGAGTCGCTCGCCCGGCTGGGCGTCGACCGGGTCGACGTGCTGTTCCTGCACGACGCCGAGGAACACATGGACGCCGCAGTACGCGACGGCTACCCGGCGCTCGCCGAGTTGCGCGCGCAGGGCGTGGTCGGCGCGGTCGGGGCGGGCATGTACCACCCGGCCAAGCTGACCAGGATCGTCCGGGAGACCGACATCGACGTGGTGATGCTGGCGGGGCGGTACACGCTGCTCCAGCAGCCGGCCCTGGACGACCTGCTGCCCGCGTGCGTGGAGCGCGGCGTGTCGGTGCTGGCGGCCGCCATCTTCAACTCGGGCGTGCTCGCCTCGCCCCGGCCCGCGGACGACGCCCGGTTCGACTACGGGCCCGCGTCCGCCGAGCTGCTGCGGCGCGTGCACCGCATGGCCGACGTGTGCGAGGCGCACGGGGCGACGCTCCCCCAGGCGGCGATGGCGTTCCCGCTGGGCCACCCGGCCGTCGCCGGCGTCGTCGTCGGCATGCGCAGCGCCGACGAGGCCCGGCGCAACGCCGAGGCGTTCGCGGCGTCCGTTCCCGCGCAGGTGTGGGCTGACTTGCGCGCCGAAGGGCTGATCGACGAGCGCGCGCCACTGCCCGCCTGAACCGGCTGAGCCGACCCGCCGGCCCTGGCCTGTGCGGTCGCGGCCGGCGGGCGGGTCACGGCACCGGGACGGGCGGGTGCGCGTTGCGGACGAGCTGGGCGAAGAACGCCGGGAACCAGTGCCCGGCGTGCGGCGCGCCGGGCAGCGCGTTGGTCAGCACGATGGCGCCGCGGGGCTCCTGCCACAGCGGGTCGCACCCGTTGCGGTGCCGCAGGTACGGCCGGTCCGCATCGATCGGCGCGGCCGCGCTCGCGACCCCGTCGGACTCCCCCGGGGGCGTCACCCAGGCGTAGGCGTGCACGCCCGGCGCCGGGGCCGCCTGCGGCCGGGCGCCGAGGCCGGCACCGGCCTGGTTGCACCAGCTGACGCGGTGCTGGCGCCGGTCGATCCGGCTCTCGTCCACCCAGGTGTTCACGTTCGTCGACCCGCCGGGCCCGGTGGGCCGGTCCGGGCCGCCCCACCCGTTGCGGCTGGTGTCGACCAGCATGCCGACGCTGGGCGCGAACCCTCTGGCGACGAGCGCGTCGCGGGCCGCCTGGGCGAAGCCCAGCTCGTGGATGTGCCGGTTGAAGTCGAAGAACGAGCTCATGAACACCGGGGAACCGGCGATCGTGGTGTCCCCGCTCGGGATGAACGGCTCGGCGAGCGGGGCGTACTGCCGCACGTTGGTGACGAAGCCGGCGACGCTCGCCGCGCCCGGACCGCCCGGGCCGTTGACGACGTTCGCGTACAGGGTCGTGGCCGCCGTCAGGTTGTCCGGGTAGCCGAAGAGTCCCGAGTAGGAGAAGTCCAGGTACGGGTACGTGTTGTCCAGCGCGGCCAGCCGGCCGAGCGCGTACCGGATCTCCTCGACGTACACGCTGTGGGCGGCGGTGCAGTCGACGAACGAGGGGAACGGCGGGGCCACCACGCTGCTCGCCAGCGCGTCCGGCTCGACGACCGTGACCACCCGCAGGCCGGCGTACTCGGGCCGGCCGAGGATCGCCGCGATCGGGTCGACGAACCCGGCCCGGTACCGTTGCCGGTCCGCGGCGCTCACGGTGAGCTCGCCCGGCGCCGCGCGGCGCATGCAGTCCCGCCCCGGGATGTTGTAGAGCACCAGCTGGACCACCATCGCGCGGGCCCCGGACGCCCGCTGCTGCGCCAGCGCCGCGTCGAGGTGCCCGGCCAGGCCACGGCCGGCGGTGATCGCGTCGATGCCGTCCAGCCAGACCGCGGTCGGGTACGTCGCCACCCGTTCCATCTGCTGCCCGAGGGCGCCCGGCGTGGTCGCGGCCTGCGAGCGCGCCCGCGCCGCCCAGTCCGGATTCACGTAGACCGCGGCGCCGGCGTACGGATTGGCAACCGGCTCCGCGGCGTCCGTCACCGTCACCGTCACCCGGGCCGGCGAGATGCGCTGCGTAGGGTCGGCCGACGCCGTGACGGTGGCAACGCCTCCAGCCGAACCAGGCGCGGCGCTGACGGTCACCTGCTGCCGCGGCCGGTCGGGGCCGAAGGTCAACGCCGTGGGCGAGACCGTGACGCCGGGAGCGCCCGCGACGGTGAGCGACACGGCGGCGGTGGCAGCGGCGGCGCTCAGCCGCAGGTCGAAGGTGCCGGTCCCGCCCGCGGGGACGGTCAGCGCCGTCGGTTCCGCGATGATTGAGAGCGGCGGGACGGTCACCACGGTGAACGACACCCGCGCGGAGTCGCCGGTCAGCGGCGGCGAGCCGTTGTCAAAGGCCCGCGCGGACGCGGTGAAGATGCCGAAGCCGATCGCCCCTGTCGACACGTCGATCTGGTACGGCGCCTCGGTGTCGGTGCCCACGAGGTTGCCGTTGACGAAGAACTGGACGGCGGACACGGACCCGTCCGGGTCCGTGGCGTTGGCGGCCATCGTGAACGAGTTGCCGAGCGCGACGTTCGCGCGGTCGACCGGGCTGGTCAGGGTGACGGTGGGCGGCTGGTTGCCGGGCGGCTCGCCGCCGCCGCACGGCACGCCGTTGAGCCGGAACGCGGTGACGTCGCCGGTGAAGCTGCCGGACCACCGGCCGAGGAAGCCGATCCGGGTGCTCTGCCCGGTGCCGAGGCGGGCGTTCCACCGTTGACTCGACGCGGTGACCGCTCCGGCGGTGCCCGTCCAGTCGGCGGACCACCCCGTGTGGAACGTCTGGCCCGCCGGCAGCGTGAACGCCAGCGTCCAGCCGGCCAGCGGCGCGCCGTCGTTCCTGATGGTGAGGTTCGCCTGGAACCCGCCGGCGCGGGGCGCGTCCGCCCAGTTGCTGGCCTCGTACGTGACGTCGCACGCAACCGCCGCCTGGGCGGCCCCGGCCGGCACCGCCGCCTGGGCGGCCCCTACCGGCACCGCCGGGGCGGTCACGATCAGGGTGCCCGCCACGATGAGTGCGCCGAGCCGGCGCCGGGACGCCCGCAACAGGTGTCTCATTCGATGCCTCTCTCCATCTGCCGGCGTCCGGATGACACGCGGCCTGGGTTCGCTGACGCCGCCCGGCACGACGGCCGGGTGCCCTCGACGTCTGTTGCAGGAGGCGCCCGCATTGATGAGGATTGAATTGTCCACCGGCTGCCCGGCCGGCACAACGGCCGGCGTCTGCCCGTCCGGGCACGGAATCGTGTCCGTGCGACCACCCGCTTGAACCAGCCCTCATGCGTGGTGTTGCCAGTAGTGGTAGAGCTGGCTGTTGGTGCCGACCGCGAAGACGTCCAGCCGCCCGCGCCCCGAGGACACCGCGCTGATGTCGCCGGTCCACCAACCGCCCATCGGCTCGCGCCGGAAGTCGGAATTCTCCTGCCAGTAGTGCAAGAGCCCGCTGTCCGACCAGAACGTGCTGAAGAAGTCCAACCTCGGCTCTCCCCAGCTCACCGCGGCGATGGGTTTCGGCAGTCCATCGCTTGTCACCAGGTCGGCCGTCTCCCGTTGCCAGCCGCTGCCCAGCGTCTGCCAGTAGTGCGTGAAGTGCAGACTGCTGCCCGCCGAGCCGGAGGTGAAGACGTCGAGCCGGCCGTGGGCCCAGGACACCGAGTCCACGTGCGTGTCGTGCACCCACGCGAGGTCGGGCATCAACTCCTGCCGGAACGGCTCGCCGGCCCGCTGCCAGAAGTGCACGAGTCCCCGGGCACGCTCCACCAGGAACACGTCCAGCCGGCCCGGCCATGCCGTCGCGGACATGCTCAGCCCGTTTCCCTCCACCCTGCCGAGCGATTCGTATCCGAGCTGGGGGCCTACCAGCCCGTACACCGGCCACCAGTAGTGCGCGAGGGTCGAGGCGGCGTCGCCGGTGATGAAGACGTCCCACCGGTTCGGCCCCTGGGAGACCGCTTCGAGGAGCCCGGGCGCCACCCACTCGCCGCCGAGCAACTGCCGGTGGAAGGAGCCGTCCCCAGCGCCCTGGTAGTAGTGGTACAGCTTGTTGTCGGTGCCGACCGCGAAAACGTTGCGGTGGTGAATGTCCCAGCTGACGGCGCTCACCGACTGATGCTTGAACGAGCCGCCCAACGGCTCCAACAGGAACGGCCTGCCAGGGACCTGCCAGTAATGGTAGAGCTGGTGGTCCCAGCCGACCAGGAAGGCATCGATGCGGCCGGGATGCGCGACAACCGCGGCCTTCTGCATCGGCCAGCTGCCACCAAGGCTCTCGAGGCCGAACGTTCCCGCCCGGCTGGCGCGCGCGACGCCGCCGGCTGCCGCCCGGACGGGACTGGCGGCGGTCAACAACAGCAGCACGACGACGGCCAGGCCGATGACCGGGCGGCGGCGCGGCCGGCGTCCGACTGACATCTCCATGAGTCTCCTCAATGACGGGTGATCCGCAATGACGGGTGATCCGCGTCGCGGTGGGGCCGACTGACCAGCGGGACCTGTCGACCGTGGGTCCGCGACGGCGCGGACAGATTGAGGTCGATAACAGCCCGCCGGTAACCTCGGCCACAAGGGAGCGATGAGGTTCGGGAACGATTGAGTACGTGTGAGTACGGGTGAGAAATGACCAGTGGCTCCAGACCCGGCCGGCCGCAGGGCGTACCGGAGCTGCCCGGATCGCCCGCGTCGTGGCGGGAGTTCCGGTCGGCGCTGAAGCTGCTCATGGCACGCGCGGAGCTGACCGCTGTCGCGGTCGAGCGGATGTCCGCCGAGCCGGCGGCACGAGCGATGGGCGTGGAGACCATTGCGGACGCGACGGTCGGCCGCAAGATCGCTGACCGGGAACAGCCCGTGGACGCGAGATCCGTGCGGACGATCGTCACGGCCTGCGAGCTGGCCGCCCGTCGCCGTGGCGAGTCGCTGCCCGACGCGGACCTTCAGCGCTGGCTCGCGGCCAGGACCCACCTGGCGGAGCGCGCCGCGCTGGATCGGACGGCCGCCGGGGAGCGCCCGCCGGTCGCGGAAGCGGCCGCCGCGGTCAGTGCTCCCGGGGACGGCGGCGAGGCGCCGGATCGTGCCGGGCCGGTCGCCGATGGGCCGGCCGACAGCCCTGTCGTCGACGGGCCGGTACACGACCGCACGGGAGCCGACCGGTCCCGCGGCGCGTGGTTGACCGGTCCGGTCACCGCCCGGCGGATCGTTCGCCTCGTCGGCGGCCTCGTCGCGGTGATCCTCGTCGCCGCGGCCACCGCGTGGGCGGTGGCGCGTCCGGACCCGCCGGCCGCCGGCCACTCCACGGCGCCCGCGAGCGCCGGCGACGCCCTGGTCACGGGCACGCCACCCTGCCGAAACCCGCCGGACAAGCCGACCGGCGCCAACCTCGCGATGACCGAACCGCAGCCGGGAACCCTACTCACCGGCGACGCCACCGTCGCCCGCGGCACCGTGTCCCTCGGCCCCGACGAACGCCCACCCTGGCTGATGCTCTACGCCGTCGGCGTGTGCAAGTTCTACCTCGTGGCACCGGTGATGGTCGACGGTGCCACGTGGTCGGGCACCCTCTACGCAGACCCCACCCAGCACGGCAGCTTCGTGGCGTACGTCGTGGCGGTCGGCGCCGAGCACGACGCCCGGCTGCACGCCATCGCGTCGGCAAGCCGGTCACCTTTCATCGTCCGGCTCCCGACGGGGTCCCGCGTCGTCCACGTCACCGTGCGCTGCTGCCGGTGATCGTCCCCGTCGGGATCACCATCACGGCCTGCCGATCACCCACAGGTCAGGTCGGGTCGCCGTCGGAGGCGACGGATGGCAGCTCCGAGAAGTAGTCGCGGAGCATGGCGATCTGCCCGTCGCGGAGGCGGAAGATCTGCACGAGCGACATCGTCGTCCGCCGCCCGTCGGCTTCGTCGAAGGCGACGTCGATCTCGGCGATGAACACGTCGGCATCGGCGGTGTCGTGCAGGACGTAGGCCGACCGTTCCACGTTCATCGTGCCCTGGTAGGTCGGTTGCCGGTGATACTCGGTGAGTCCGGTCCGGATCGCGTCGCGGCCCACCAGGCGCCGGTGCAGCGGATGGCCGTCGGGCGCCAGCGGCGCGTCGAGCACGCCATCCTCGGTGAACATCGCGGCGACCGCGTCCGGGTTTCGGGAGATCGCACCGGCATACACGTACCGTTCGAAGATCTGCTTATGCGTGAGAGCCACTCTTCAGGCTACCGTAACCGAGACCGCAGACGCAGGACGGGAGCCGATGTGAAGATCATCCGGCGGGTCACTGTGTTCGACGCGAGCGACATCGACGCGGAGAGCAGATTCTGGGCCGGCCTCCTCGGCGGCACCGTGCACCGCGACGAGGACTGGCACAGCATCGTGGTCGACGGCGACTGGGTCATGGGCGTGCAACACGCGCCGAACCATGTGGCGCCGGATTGGCCGACCGGCGCCCAGCAGCAACAGGTGCACCTCGACCTGCACGTGGACGACCTGGCGGCCGCCGATCGGCGGGCGATCGAGCTCGGCGGGCGCCAACTGCAGGCCGCGAGGAGGCCCGCCGACAACCCGGACGGCGACGAGATGTTCGCCGTTTATGCCAGTCCGGCCGGTCACCCGTTCTGTTTCGGGGTCCACTGAGCACACTGAGGGCTCGTGAGCCGTCACGGCCTGGGCCGCCCCGGCAGCTGTTCATGTCGCGGCGCCGAGCCCGTCGACGATGACCGTGATCAGTTCGTTCAGCAGGTGCTCATCGACCGGAGTGTGAAAGGCGAACAGCGCAGCGAAGATCGGGCCGCTGAGCAGCAGGTGCAGCACGGACGGATCGATGGGGCGAGTCAGCTCACCCCGGGCGAGTGCCCGATCGACCAGGACGGCGAAGTCGGCCTGCTCCTTGGCCACGAAGGTCTGGCGGAACCGGGTCACCAGCTCGGGGTCCCGGGCGAGCGCGGCCACCAGTGCGGGCGCCGCCTGCCGGGCCTCCGTCCGGCCCATGTTGTCGCGGATGAAGCGCGCCATCGCCAGCAGGTCGCCGCCGAGCGTGCCCGTGTCCGCGGGTGGCGTGGCATCGAGGCCGTGTACCGAGGCGGCGAAGACCAGCTCGGCTTTCGAGTCGAAGCGGCGGTAGATGGCCGCTCGGCTCACCGCGGCGTGCGCGGCGACGTCGTCGATGGTGAAGCCGTCGTAGCCGACGTCGATCAGGAGCCGTCGGACCGCCTGGAGCACGGCGTGATCAATGCGACTGTCCCGGGGACGCCCCACCCGTTGGTTCCCTGTGGCCACGCATGGCATCATACGAGCCCGGAGTATCGAGACTCCAGGATCGTATTGGGAGGGCAACCATGGCAACGAGTCGGCTGATCCGGTGGATACCCCGGCTGGTGCTCGGAGCGGCGGCGCTGCACGTGTTGGCCGGCCTGGCGAACACCGAGGCGTTCACCGCGATCGCGTCGGCCGGCTTCGTCGACACACTCATCGGTCACGACGATCGCGGGGCGGCGTTCTGGTTCGTGTCCACGGGCCTGGTGTTGATCGCGTTGGGCGAGCTCGCGCGGTGGGCCGCCCGGCAGGTCGGGCGGTTGCCGGCCCGCCTCGGTTGGTGGCTGATCGGCGTCGCGGTGCCCGTCATGGTGGTCATGCCAGTGTCCGGTGCACCGCTCTACGCGGCAATCGGCGCGCTGACCGTAGCGGCCGCGCGAGGCAGGCCGTCCCCTGTGGCAGCAGCGCGATGAGCCCGGCCTACCGACCGGCGTACGCGGCCCGGACAAAGGGCGCGACCTGAGCCGGGCTAGACTCGTCGGGATGCCGCGGCGGACCGCAGGACGTGGCGCACCC
>DASQDS010000370.1:0-1694 GCA_035634075.1 Pilimelia sp.
CCGATCAGGTACCGGTCCGGGACCACGATCGCCCGCTCGCCGGCCGCCAGCACCTCGTTCAGGGCGGCCGCCGCGCCCTTCGCGCCCGACGTGGTCTGCACCCGGTAGCGGGCGCCGAGCCGGTCCAGTGTCTGGTCGACCCAGTCGAGGTAGTTCCACCGGCGCCGGAAACCCAGCGTCAGGTGGGTGGTGTCGTGCGCGGCGAACTCCCACAGGATGTACCCGGCGCCGAGGCCGCCGCCGATGCCGAGGACCATCGCCTCGGACAGCTCAACTCCGTGGTCGGCGAGCACGTGCGCCACCGCGGCGGTCTCCGGGTGCCGCCCGCCCCGCAACGGCCGGCCGAGGTCAGTACAGGGCCGCTCGGCGTCGCCGATCACGTGCCGGCGCGCGGCGGCGTACCGCTCGCCGGTCCGGGCCATCCGCGCGCGGATACGGGCCTTGAGGTGTTTCTGCTCGGTCATCGCTGTCCCGTCCGGTCACGCGCACGCCGCGACCCCCACGCGGCGGCGGTGCGCACAACCGTCGGTACGTCTCAGCGTTGAACGGTCGCTCTCCCGAGGCCGGACACCCCTTTGCCTCCGCGATGCCAGGCGGCGTGGGCGCCCAGGAGGAGGTTAGGCACGGGAGCGTGCCGACCACACCGTACCGCAGCACCCGCCTGTCCCGTCCACGGTCCTACGGGCATCCGGCAGGCCGCATGTCGCGCCGGTGATGGCACCAGACCGCAGCGCCGCGGGGCGTTCAGCGACGTCAGCCGGCTGGGTACCGGCGCACCCGCAACAACGAGGTCGACTGAAAGGCGGCCTATCAACCGATAAATGCAGTCCTGCCAGGGGGTGCCCAGTGGGAGACGGGACACCTGTCGATCTACTTCCTGGCGGGCCACCAGCGGCGTGCCGGCGTCTAGGCTGCCTGGGTGGCCGCTACCGAGTTGGTGACGAACGAGGAACGGCTGCGCCGCATAGAGGCGATCACCGACGCGGCCCTGTCCGGGCTGAACATCGCCGA
Organism: Pilimelia sp.; assembly: GCA_035634075.1. Taxonomy (GTDB): domain Bacteria; phylum Actinomycetota; class Actinomycetes; order Mycobacteriales; family Micromonosporaceae; genus DASQDS01. The sequence goes on from DASQDS010000370.1 coordinate 1,012, forward strand.
GCTGCTTGATGAGCTGCTGGAACGGGTCCGCGATCTCCTCAAGGTCGATACCGCCACCATCCTGCTTCTCGACGGCCACACCGGCGAACTCGTCGCGACGGCGGCCAAGGGCCTGGAAGAGGAGGTACGCCGCGGTTTCCGCATCCGGGTCGGGCGCGGCTTCGCCGGCCGCGTCGCCGCGACCCGCCAGCCGGTCACGATCTACGACGTCACGCCTGGCGACGTGGTCAACCCCATCCTCCTCGACACCGGCGTACGGTCCCTGCTGGGCGTCCCCATGCTCGCCAGTGGCAACCTCATCGGCGTGCTGCACGTCGGCACCCTGACCCAGCGCCACTTCGGCCCCGACGACGTCCGGCTGCTGCAGCTCGTCGCAGACCGAGCCAGCCCCGCAGGCCACGCCCGAGCGCAAGTCCTCGACCGGCAGGCGGCGCTCGCCCTGCAACGAAGCCTGCTGCCCAGCCGGCTACCCGACATCGCCGGCCTGGACCTCGCCGCCCGATACGCACCCGGCCACGACCTCGGCATCGGCGGCGACTGGTACGACGTGTTCACCCTGCCGTCGGGCTGGACCGGCGCCGTCATCGGCGACGTCTCCGGCCACGGCCTGGCATCCGCCATCATCATGGGACGCATCCGCAGCGCGCTACGCGCCTACGCCCTCGACCGCGACGATCCCGCCG
>DASQDS010000371.1:0-2782 GCA_035634075.1 Pilimelia sp.
CAACACCCAACCTGTCGCAGGGCCGGGCCGCCCCACCCGGGTCGCCCCGGCCCGCGCCCGTTCACCCCACCGGCCCGCGCCCGTTCATCCCCCAGCCCGGGCGCCCAACACGAGACCCTGCCCGCCATACCGGCACGCCACACGAAGCAAATGATCTTGTGCTCCCAATTTGCTCCCACCGTAATGACCGCAACGGCAAACGCCCCTTACCAAAGTCCCGGTAAGGAGCGTTTGACCTGCGGTTTCATGGGTGGGCGATACTGGGATCGAACCAGTGACCTCTTCGGTGTGAACGAAGCGCTCTCCCGCTGAGCTAATCGCCCCGGCAACGGGGACTGACTGTACCCGATCGTCCGGTCAGCCCGCATCTCGCCCCGCGGGCAATGGGAGCCACCGGCGCGGCTCAATGCGTCGTGACGTACTTCCAGACCATCCCGATGAGGTCCACGCCGAAGCTGTACCGCAGCGACAGCACCACCACGGCGCTGACGAAGAGCAGGCCGGCCAGCCCGAGCAGGATGCGCACCGGCCAGGACCGGCTGGAGGCCCACCGGGTCCAGCGCTGGACGTGGGTGCGCGTGAAGCTGAGCAGGTGCCGCGCCCAGGCGAACTCGATGGCCCAGATCGCGAGGCCCAGGATGACCAGCGCCCAGCCGGGGCCGGGCAGTGGGATCAGCGCGATGCCGACGAGGACGACCAGCGCGCCGACGATGGCGACGCCGACCTTGAGCGCGATTCTCCCGGTCGGGTTGGCCCGGATCGTGGTGATCGTGGCCCGGGCGCGACCACGCCAGCGCGTCGTCCTACCGATGATCGGTTCGGCGGCGGTCGGGGCGTCGGCGACCAAATCGGCGTCGGATGTGATGTCTGGCACGGAGCGTAACGGTGTGTTCCGCGCCACAAGGGGCGACGCTACGTCGTCGTCATCACCCCTGTGCGTGATCGTCCTTGGCGTCCCGGGCGGTTTCGTCACCATTTCACCTCCCAGTCTGAGTCGGGCCGTCACCTCGGCGGATGGGTGGACGTTACCGGAGTGAGTCGACGCCTGACCCACACCCGACGCCGAACCGCGCCTCGCGACTAGGCGGAACCGCACAGCATAACCGAGAGCGACTCGCTCCCGGGTTAGATCGGGTCCGCCTTCCCACTACTGGGTGAGATCGGCGTATGGCGGAGCGTAACGGTGAGGTATCACCTGAGTATGGGAAAAGCGGGGTTGACCTGCCTCGCCGCGGTGCCGGGGGGAGTACGTCCATGAGTGCCATTCGACCGACGACCGTTGAGGTAGAGACCTCGCTACGGCTTGTCGCACCAGACGCCACCGCCCTGCCGGTGCGCGCCAGCCTGCGGTACGACCCAGCCGATCCGTACGCGGTGCACGTTCTGTTCCACGCCGAATCGGCCGGCGGCGAGGCGGTGAGTTGGTCCTTCGCCCGCGAGTTGCTGGTGACCGGGCTCGACGAACCGGCCGGCATCGGCGACGTGCGGGTGTGGCCCTGGGCCACGCCGCGCGGCGACTTCGTCGCGCTCGCGCTGTCGTCACCGGACGGCAACGCGCTGTTCGAGGTGCCGCGCAGCGTGCTGGTGCGCTTCCTGCGCCGCACCTACGTGGTCGTGCCGCGTGGCCGGGAAACCGACCACCTGGACGTCGACGCCGCGGTCAACAGACTCCTCGCGGGGCGCTGACGACCCGACAGCCGGCCGCCGTACCCGCCCTCTGCCGGGGGCAGGGTCCGGTGGCCGAGTCGTACCCGAACCCCGAACCCCGAGCCCCGAACCCCGAACCCGGACGGCGCGGGCCGCAGGCGCGGCGCCGTCAGGCGGTGAGGCCGCCGTCGACGGGGATCACCGTGCCGGTGAGGTACGCGCCGGCGCGCGCGGACAGGAAGATCGCCGTCCCCGCCACGTCGGCGGGCCGGCCGATGCGGCCCAGCGGGATCTGGCGCTCGATGGCCGCCCGGGTGTCCGGGTCGTCCAGCGCGAAGGCCATCATCCGGCTCTCGAACGGGCCGGGCGCGATCGCGTTCACGGTGATGTGCTCGGCGGCGAGCTGGCGCGCGAGTTGGCGGGTCAGCATGTGCACGGCGGCCTTCGTGGCCGCGTAGGCGTAGGTCTCCATGGCGGGCACCCGGATGCCGTCCACCGAGCCGATGGTGATCACCCGTGCCGGGTCGGCCGCCCCGGCCGCCGCGCGCAGCGCCGGCAGCAGCGCGGTGGTCAGCCGGAACACGGCCTTCACGTTGACCGCCCAGAGCTTGTCGAAGGCGCTTTCCGGGTACGCCTCCAGCGGCGCCCCCCACGTCGCCCCGGCGTTGTTGACCAGCACGTGCAGCCGGGCCCACCGGGCTCGCACGGCGGCCGCGAGCGCGTCCGCGCCGGCCGTGGTGGACAGGTCGGCGGGGATCGCCTCGCACTCCCCCACGACCGCGAGCCGGGCGGCCACCGACCGGCAGGCGTCGGCGTTGCGCGAGGACACGATGACGTGGGCGCCGGCCGCGACGAAACCCTCCGCGATCATCAGCCCGATTCCCCGGGAACCGCCCGTCACCAGGACCGTCTTACCCGCCACCGCGAACAGGTCGCTGTCCATCGCCCGTCCCCCTCCGGCTCGACCGCCGGCCGCGGGGACGCGCCGGCGCACCCATCATCGCCGGCCGCCTGCGCGCCGCTCAGGTCATCCGCCCATCGGCGCGGCGCAGCGGGCCCGTGGGCCGCGCCCGGGGAGCTCAGGGTTCGGTGCAGAACACCAGCCGCCCGTCGACGTACACCGTCACGCGGGAGT
>DASQDS010000372.1:0-5100 GCA_035634075.1 Pilimelia sp.
TGGCGGCGGCTGCTCGCGGCGGCCCCGCCCGGCTGGCGGGTCGTCGCACCCGACCACCTCGGCATGGGCTTCTCCGACCGGCTGCCCGGGCCCCGGCCGCTGCGCCAGCGCGTCGCCGACCTCGGCGACCTCACCGCGGCGCTCGGCGTGACCGGGCCGGTGGTCACGGTCGGGCACGACTGGGGCGGCGTTCTCTCGCTGGGCTGGGCGCTGGCGCACCGGCAGGACCTGCGGGGCGTCGTCCTCGCCAACACCGCCGTCGCCATGCCCGAGGGCGACCTCGGTCCGGTCCTCATCCGGATGGCGAACGCGCCGGGTGTACGGGCGGCGGTCACCGTCGGCACCCCGGTGTTCGTACGGGCGACGACGGCGCTGTCGCGGCCCGCGTTGCCGGCTGACGTCCGGCGCGCCTTCGCCGCCCCTTACCGCTCACCGGCGCGACGACGGTCGGTGGGCGACTTCGTCGCCGACATCCCCTTCTCCCCCGGTCACCCGTCCCGCCCGGTGCAGGAGGCGATCGCCGAGGGCATCCGCACCCTCGACGTCCCGGCGCTGCTGCTGTGGGGCCCGCGCGACCCGGTCTTCGGCGAGCGGTACCTGACCGACCTGCGCGCCCGGATGCCGCAGGCCCGGCTGCACCGCTACGAGGGCGCCTCGCACCTGCTGCCGGAGGACGCCCCGCAGTACGCCGACGCCGTCGTGCAGTGGGTGGCCGACCTCGACGCCGGGCACGACCCCGCGGGGGCACGGCCGGTACCCCCCGGGGACGCCGGGCGCCGGCTGTGGTCGGCCCTGGACGAGCGGTCGGGCGACGACACGCCCGCCGTGGTCGAGGTCGGCGGGGCCACGGTGAGCTGGTCCCGGCTGTCCCGGCGGGTGGCGGACCTGGCCGCCGGTCTGGCGGCGTCCGGGGTCCGCCCGGGGCACCGCGTCGCGCTCCTCGTGGAGCCCTCGGCCGACCTCACCGCCGCGGTTTACGCGGTGTGGCGCGCCGGTGCCGTGGTCGTCGTCGCCGACAAGGGTCTGGGTCTCGCCGGGATGCGCCGGGCGCTGCGCAGCGCGGCGGTCGACCACGTCATCGGCGGTCCGCGGGGGCTGGCCGCGGCGCGCCTGATGGGCCTACCCGGGTCCCGCATCGCCGCCGGCGCGCCGGGCCGGGCCGCGCGGCGCGCCCTGGGCGCCACCGCGGCCCTCGACGAGCTGGAGGTCCTCGGCAGGACGGCGCCGGCGCCCGCCGACGCCCCGGTCGACGCCGACTGCGCCGTCCTGTTCACCTCCGGGGCCCCCGGCCCGGCCAAGGGCGTCGTCTACACCCACCGCCAGGCCGCGGCCCAGCTCGAGCTGGTGCAGGCCACCTACGGCCTGACCGACCGCGACCGGTTGGTGGCGGCGTTCGCGCCGTTCGCGATCCTCGGGCCGGCCCTGGGCATCGGGTCGGCGGTCCCCGACGTCGACGTGACCGCGCCCGGGTCGCTGACCGCGGCGGCGCTGGCCGACGCCGCGGCCGCCGTCGACGCCACCGTCGTGTTCGCCTCGCCCGCGGCGCTGCGGCGGGTCGTGGCCACGGCAGCGGACCTCGCCGTGGGCCGGCGGGAGGCCCTGGGCGGCATCCGGCTGCTCATGTCCGCCGGCGCGCCGGTCCCGGCGACCCTGCTGCGGTCGCTCCGGGAGGTCCTGCCCGCCGCCGACGCGCACACCCCCTACGGCATGACCGAGGTCCTGCCGGTGACCGACGTGTCGCTGGCCGGCATCGAGGCCGCCGGCGACGGCGAGGGCGTCTGCGTGGGCCGGCCGCTGCCCGGCGTCGACGTCCGGGTCAGCCCCCTCTCCCCCGCCGGCGCGGCCGACGGACCGCTCACCGACCGGGCCGGCGTAACCGGCGAGGTGTGCGTGCGGGCCGCCCACGTGAAGGACCGCTACGACGCGATGTGGGCGCTGGAGCGCGCGGCGTCCCGGGACGCCGGGTGGCACCGCACCGGCGACGTCGGGCACCTGGACGCCGACGGGCGGCTCTGGATCGAGGGCCGCCTTCAGCACGTCGTCGCCACGGCCTCCGGCGCCGTCACCCCCGTCGGCATCGAGCAGCGGGTGGAGCGGGTCCCCGGTGTCGCGGCCGCCGCGGCCGTCGGCGTCGGCCCGGCCGGGGCGCAGGTCGTCGTCGTGGTCGTCGTGCCCTCCGGCGGCGACCCGGCAGCGTCCGGCCGCCGCCGGCCCGCCCGGCGCGGGGACCGACTGCGCCTGGCCGGCACGGACCTGGCCGACGCGGTGCGGGCGGCCGCCGGCGTCGACGTCGCCGCGGTGCTCGTCGCCGGCCGGCTGCCGGTGGACGTCCGGCACCAGTCGAAGGTGGACCGCAGCGAGGTCGCCCGCCGGGCCGCGCGGGTGCTGGCCGGCGCCCGCCCGCCGTCCGACCGCCCGTGAGGGTCCGGTCGTGAGGGTGCTGGTCACCGGGGCCAGCGGGATGCTGGGGCGGGCCACCGCCGAGGCGCTGCTCGGGCGCGGCGACGAGGTCACCGTGCTGCAGCGCCGTCCCGCCGGCCTGCCGTGCCGCGAGGTGCTGGGCGACGTCGCCGACCCGGCCGTGGTGCGGCGGGCCGCCCGGGGCCAGGACGCCGTGCTGCACCTGGCGGCGAAGGTCGACGTCACCGGGCCGTGGGCGGAGTACGCCTCCGCCAACATCGCCGGCACCCGCGCCGTCGTCGCCGCCTGCCGGGCCGAGGGCGTCGGTCGGCTGGTGCACGTCTCCTCCCCGTCGGTGGCGCACGCCGGGGCCGCGCTGGTGGGGGTCGGCGCGGAGCCGGCCGACCCGGCGCGCGCCCGCGGGCGCTACTCCCGCTCCAAGGCCGTGGCCGAGCGGGACGCGCTGGCCGCGGACTCCGCCTCCCTGGCAGTGCTGGCGGTCCGCCCCCACCTGGTGTGGGGCCCCGGCGACACCCAGCTGGTCGGCCGCATCGTCGAGCGGGCACGGGCCGGGCGGCTGCCGGTCATCGGCTCGGGCGCGGCCCTCATCGACACGACCTACGTCGACAACGCCGCGAGCGCCCTGGTCGCCGCCGTGGACGCGTGCGGACCGGTGCACGGCGAGGCCCTGGTCGTGTCGAACGGGGAACCCCGCCCGGTGGCCGAGGTCCTCCACCGGCTGTGCCGGGCCGCGGGCGTCCCCGGGCCGCGCGGCCGGGTGCCCTTCGGTGCGGCCGCCCTGGCCGGTGCGGTGGTCGACGGGGTCTGGGCGCTCACCGGACGACGCACGGTCCCCCCGCTGACCCGCTTCCTGGCCGAGCAGCTGGCGACCGCGCACTGGTTCGACCAGCGACGGACGCGCGCGGCCCTCGGGTGGCGGCCGCAGGTGGACCTCGACGAGGGCTTCAGCCGGCTGCGCGCCTGGTCCACCGGCGGGGCACCGGCCCCGGCGTGAGCACGGGTGGCGACGTCGGTCCCGACGTCGCCCGCCTGGGAGGACGGGGTCTTCGGTGCCGGGGTCCCGGTCGCCGGTCCAGGAGCCACGCCGGGGCCGCTCGGGACCTGCGCCCCTGTCCGACCTCGGGTGCCCGGCTCCAGACTGCGCCTGCACCGGCCCGAGCTGATGACGGGGAGGTGACGCCGTGGACTCCTCCGGTCCCCTCGCCCGCGCGATCCGTCGCTTCACCCTCGGATCGGGCCCGCTCAAGCGCGGGAGCGACACGGTCGAGTACGTGTCCCGGCTGCTCGTGCTGCTGGTCGTGCTGCTGTCCGTGCCGGTCGCACTCACCGTGGGGACCGTCGTCCGGTCCGACCTGGCGGCGATGGCCCAGGAGCAGGCCGAGGAGCGCACCCGGGTCACCGCCGTCGTCACCGCCGACCCCGCCGCGCGCGCCGACACCTCCCCCCGCGCCCGGGTCCCCGTGCCGGCGCGGTGGACCTCCCCCGGCGGGACCCCGGTGGAGGGCGACGTCCCCGTCCACCCGGCGACCCGCGCCGGGGACACCCTGACGCTGTGGACGACCGCCGACGGCCGCCGCGCCGACGAGCCGATGACCCCGGCGGAGGTGCGGCGCAGCACGCTGGTCCTGGTCGGGGTGGGCTGGGCCGGCGGCCTGGGCGCGGTCGTCCTCCTGCACGTCGCGCTGTGCCGGCTGCTCGAGCGCCAGCGGGACCGGCGGTGGACCCGCGAGTGGGCCCGCGTCGAGCCGACGTGGAGCCGACGCGTGCCCTGACGGGCTAGGCGCCGCCGGCCGGGGCCAGGGCGTCCCAGAACGCGCACTGGTGCTCCTCGGCCAACGCGGCGTCGGGGACGACGGTGCTCTGCCCCCCGGGCTGCAGGGACAGCACCGCCTGGTCGGCACCGTACGGCGGCCACGCCGTCTGCCCGGGGACCGCGGGGTCCCCGTACTGCACGAAGGCACCCCAGTACTGCTTCATCTCGGCCGCCAGCTGCTGCTCGCCGGCGTCGAAGGTGGGGGCGATGGGCGTGCCGTTGTCGAAGCTCGGGAACAGGTACGCCAGTTCGGCGGCGTGCCCCGCGCCCCACTCGTATCCCGGGGTCGGCTGCAGCCCGGGCCCGGTCCGGGCGGCGAACTCGTAGGCCCAGGTGGGCACGTGCCGGGCGAGGTCACGGGTCAGCGCCAGGTTCGGGCAGCCGCCGATGCCGAAGGCCAGACCGGCGTCGGTGACGATCGCGCCCGCGAGGTAGGCGGCCGTGAACTCGTCGGCGTCGGCCGGCCACGGGTAGCGGGACAGGACGTCGTCGGCGTCCTCGGCGAAGCCCTCCCGGACCCAGGTCTCGTACTGCTCGCGGGTCCAGCCGATGCTCCCGGCCATGAAGGTCCGCCCCTCGTCCCGGGTGGCGCCGACGACCACCGGCACCCGCGCGAAGTCCCCGGTGGCGATCGCGACGCGCGGGTCCGACGGGAGGAACGGCGTGTCCCGGACCGGCGGGACGACCGGGATCGGCGCGTCGATCAGCTCGCCCACCGGGGTGTCCCGCAGGCAGGCCAGCGCGGTCGCCAGCTCGGCGCAGCCCACCGCCTGGGCGATGACCTCGCCCTCCGCGTCGGCGGCGTCCTGGGTGCGGCTGGGGCAGGAGCCGCTCTGGATCATCGCGCCGGCGAACAGGCCGCGGGA
>DASQDS010000373.1:0-4914 GCA_035634075.1 Pilimelia sp.
GGCTGGCGGCGGCGGTCGGCGGGGCGCTGGGTGGGCCGGCGCGGGTGACGGTGGTGTGCGTGGACGTGCCGGGGTGCGAGCACGGGGCGATCCTCGCGACGGCGGGCGGCGGCACGGTGGGGTTCTTTTCGATGGCGACGAGCTTCGCGGCGGCGGCGTTGGGCGCGGAGGGGCTGGCCGCGGACGTGACGATGCTGATCGGCAACGGGTATGTGCCCGGCCACGCGGCGTTCGCGCTGGATTTGTTGCGGGCTGAGCCCGGGGTGCGGGCTCTGTTCGACGCGCGGGTGCGGGCAGAGTAGGCGCATGACGGTGACGACGCTGTATCGCGGCGGGCGCTTCTACAGCGCCGCCGTGCCGGGCGCGACGGCGATGCTGGTGACCGGCGACCGGATCAGCTGGCTGGGGGCGGCGGCGGACGCGCCGGCCGCGGATCGCACGGTCGATGTGGGCGGCGCGCTGGTGGCGCCGGCTTTCGTGGACGCGCACGTGCACTGCACGGACACCGGGTTGGCGCTGTCCGGGTTGGACCTGTCGGCGGCCCGGTCGGCGGCGGACGTGCTGGCCGCGGTGGCGAGTTTCGCGGCGGGGTTGCCGGCCGACGCGGTGGTGCTGGGGCACGGGTGGGACGAGTCGACGTGGCCGGCGGGGTCGCGGGTGCCGCCGGATGCGGCGGCGCTGGACCGGGCGGCCGGTGGCCGCCCGGTGTACCTGTCGCAGGCGTCGATCCATTCGGCGCTGTGTTCGTCTGCGCTGCTGGCGGCGGCGCCGGCGGTGGCTGGCGCGGCCGGGTACGACGTGTCGGGCCTGGTGCGCCGCGACGCGCACCATGTGGTGCGGGCGGTGGCGTTCGGCGCGGTGACGCCGGCGCAGCGGCGCGCGGCGCAGGTGGCGGCGTTGCGGCGGGCGGCGGCGTTGGGGGTGGCGGCGGTGCACGAGTGCGGTGGGCCGGGGACGTCCTCGGAGGCGGATTTCGCGGGTGTGCTGGCGTTGTCCGGGGACGGGCTGCCGGAGGTGTACGGCTACTGGGGTGAGCTGATGGGTGCGGCGAAGGCCCGGGAGCTCGGCGCGGTGGGGGCGGGCGGGGACCTGTACGCGGACGGGGCGTTGGGGTCCCGGACGGCACACCTGTCGGTGGATTACGCCGACGGGGCGGGTCGCGGGTTCGGGTATCTGACCGGGGAGCAGGTGCGGGACCACCTGTTGGACTGCGGGCGGTCCGGCGTGCAGGGCGGCTTCCACGCCATCGGTGACGCGGCGATCGCGACGGTGCTGGCGGGTTTCGCGGGCGCGGCCAGGGTGGCGGGGGTGGAGGCGGTGCGGGCGGCCCGGCACCGGGTGGAGCACGCGGAGGTGGTGGACAAGCGGCTGATCGCGGGGTTCGTGGATTTCGGGGTGGTGGTGAGCGTCCAGCCGGCGTTCGACCGGTTGTGGGGCGGCGAGCGGCAGATGTACGCCCAGCGGTTGGGGGTGGAGCGGTCGTTGGCGTCGAACCCGTTGGGGGCGATGCACTCGGTGGGGGTGGCGTTGGCGTTCGGGTCCGATTCGCCGGTGACGCCGCTGGACCCGTGGGGGGCGGTGCGGGCGGCGGTGTGCCATCACAACCCGGTGCAGCGGATGAGCGTGCGGGCGGCGTTCGCGGCGCACACGCGGGGCGGTTGGCGGGCGGTGGGTGGCCAGCCGGACGCGGTGGGGCACGGGTTGCTGGTGCCGGGGGCGCCGGCGACGTTCGCGGTGTGGGCGGCGCCGGGCGGGTTGTCGGCGGGCCTGCCGGCGTTGGCCGGGGCGGGCGACGAGGGGCCGCCGCCGGAGCCGGTGTGCCGGGCGACGGTGCTGCGCGGGCGGTTGATCTTCGAGGGGTCGTGATGGGGTCGTGATGGGCAGGTTGGACCTGGATCCGTCGGTGGTGCGCCGGGCGCGGGAGCTGGCGGCGCGGGCGGGGCAGCCGGTGGTGGACCTGGCGCGGGGCCACACGACGGTGTCGGTGGAGCGGGCGGTGCTGCGGTTGGCCGGGGTGTCGGGTGCGGACCCGGACGGCATTCCGTGGGTGAACCGGCTGGTGGACGCCGTGGTGGCGGACGTGGGCCTGGGTCACGGGGTGGCGCTGCCGGTGTTCGACGCGCTGATCCGGGAGGGGGCGGTTGACGTGACGTCGCTGGCGCAGAAGGCGGCGGCCGGGTCGGTGCGCTTCGGGGTGCCGGCGGGCCGGGCGGCGACGGCCGCGCGCCGGGCGGGGCGGCGGGCGACGGCGGGGGGGCTGCGGCGCATCGACCGGCGGCGGGTGGAGCGGGAGCGGTTGATCAGGCGGTACGGGGACCCGCCGCGCCGGCCGTGGATCTACCTGATCGTGGCGACGGGCGACATCCATGAGGACATTCCGCAGGCGCAAGCGGCGGCGCGGGCCGGGGCCGACGTGATCGCGGTGATCCGGTCGACGGGCCAGTCGTTGTTGGACTACGTGCCGGAGGGCGCGACCCGGGAGGGCTTCGCGGGGACGTACGCGACGCAGGAGAACTTCCGGTTGATGCGGGCGGCGTTGGACGCCTCGTCGCGGGAGCTGGGCCGGTATGTGCGGCTGACGAACTACGCGTCGGGGCTGTGCATGCCGGAGATCGCCGCGTTGGCGGGGCTGGAGCGGCTGGACATGATGCTGAACGATTCGATGTACGGGATCCTGTTCCGCGACATCAACCCGGTGCGCACGTTCATCGACCAGCGGTTCTCCCGGCAGGTGCACGCCCGGGCGGGCATCATCATCAACACCGGTGAGGACAACTACCTGACCACGGCGGACGCGGTGGAGGCGGCGCATACGGTGACGGTGTCGCAGCTGCTCAACGAGTTCTTCGCGCACGAGGCCGGGTTGGCCGACTGGCAGCTGGGGTTGGGGCACGCGTTCGAGATCGACCCGGACCTGCCGGAGTCGTTCCGCCTGGAGCTGGCGCACGCGCTGTTGGCGCGGGAGTTGTTCCCCGACGCGCCGCTGAAGTGGATGCCGCCGACGCGGCACATGACCGGAGACGTGTTCCGGGGGAACCTGCTGGACGGCTTCTTCAACCTGGCCGGGGCGCTCACCGGGCAGGGCATCCTGCTGGTCGGGATGATGACCGAGGCGGTGGCGACGCCGTGGCTGAGCGACCGCGACGTGGCGTTGCGCAACGTGCGGTACGTGCTGGGGGCGGCCGGCGGTTTGCACGAGGATTTCGTGCCGGCGCCGGGCGGGTTCATCCAGCGGCGGGCGGCGGCGGTGCTGGCTGAGGCGGTGGCGCTGCTGGAGCGGGTCGAGGCGGACGGGCTGCTGGCGGCGATCGCGGACGGCACGTTCGGGGTGATGAAGCGCCCGGCGGACCGGGGGAAGGGCCTGGCGGGGGTGGCGGCGCACGGGCCGGGCTACTGGAACCCGGTGACGGAGCTGCTGGCGGGGGCGCCTGACGCAACGGGAGGTGGGCGGTGAGCGGGACGGTGGTGCGGCCGTACGGCGACACGACGGGGGACGGGATGGTGCAGGTGTCGTTCACCCTGCCGGTGCCGTGTGACAAGCGGGCGGAGGGGGCGGCCCTGCAGCTGGCCGGGAAGATGGGGCTGGAGCCGGCGATGGTGGTGCACGCCGCGCCGGTGGGCGACGGCTTCACGTTCTTCGTGGTGTACGGCAGCGTCGTGCACCTGGTCGACCTGTCGGCGGTGCGGGTCGTGGAGCGGGACTTCCCGCTGCTGGGCGCCAAGGAGGTCAACGCGGCGGTGCGGCGCGGGCTGGGCCGCAAGCTGGTCGTGGTGGGTGCGTGCATCGGCACCGACGCGCACACGGTGGGCATCGACGCGATCCTCAACATCAAGGGGATCGCGGGGGAGAAGGGCCTGGAGTACTACCGGGAGCTGCGGGTGGTGAACCTGGGGGCGCAGGTGGGCGTGCCGGAGCTGGTCGAGGCGGCGGCGGCCGAGCGGGCGGACGCGGTCCTCGTCTCGCAGGTGGTGACGCAGCGCGACGCGCACCTGCACAACGTCCGGGAGATGGCGGCGGCGTTCAGGGAGGCGCTGCCCGCGGGGCGCCGGCCGCTGCTGGTCGTGGGGGGGCCGCGCTTCGACGAGCGGATGGCCGCGGACCTGGCGGTGGATCGGGTGTTCGGGCGGGGTACGGCGCCGGGCGAGGTGGCCAGCTTCCTGGTGCACGCGCTGGTGCCGGGGCGGCCGGCGGGGCGGGTGGCGGCATGAGCGACCGGCGGCTCGGCGTCAGCGTCACCCACCGGCGGTACGTGCCGCACGGGCACGCCCACTACGGCGGCGGCCTGGTCGACGGGGCGTACGCGCTGGGCCTGTTCGGGGACGCCGCGACGGAGCTGTGCATCCGCACCGACGGCGACGAGGGCCTGTTCGCGGCGTATTCGGACGTGCTGTTCACTGCCCCGATCCGGGCCGGTGACGTGCTCGAGATCACGGCGACGGTGTCCCGGGTGGGCGACCGCAGCCGCACGGTGGAGTTCTCGGCCATGGTGGTGTGCCGGGCGCGGCCGGACCGGGGGCCGTCGGCGGCGCAGGTGCTGGAGCCGCCGCTGGTCGCGGTCACCGCCACGGGGACCGTCGTGGTGCCCGCCCCGGCATGACCAACCTGGCGGTCTGCGCCGACGTCGGGTCGACGTACACGAAGGTCGCCGTGGTGGACCTGGACGGCGGTGAGCTGGCGGCGACGGCCGAGCACCAGACGACCGCGGTGGGCGACGTGCTGCGCGGCCTGGACGCGGCGGTGGCCGCGGCGACGGCGGGCCTCGGGCGGGCCGGCCGGGCGGCGCCGTGGTACGTCTGCTCGTCGGCCGGCGGCGGGCTGCGGCTGGCGGTGGTCGGCTACGAGCGGCTGGTGACGGGGGCGGCCGGGCACCGGGTGGGGCTGTCGGCGGGCGCCCGGGTGGTGCACGTGGCGGC
>DASQDS010000374.1:0-8794 GCA_035634075.1 Pilimelia sp.
GGCCAGGCGCAACCGCAGCATGACGTCCTCGGTGTGCCGGTCCGCCGCCGACAGCACCTCCCGGCCCTGCGCCGGCGTGGCGCCGGCGGCCAGCCGGCCGGCGTACGCGCTGGGGTGCTTGACGTTCCACCAGCGCACGCCACCGACGTGGCTGTGCGCCCCCGGCCCGAGGCCCCACCAGTCCCCGCCGGCCCAGTAGAGCAGGTTGTGCCGGCAGCGCGCCGCCGCTGACGCCGCCCAGTTCGACACCTCGTACCAGTCCAGGCCGGCCGCCGACAGGGCCGCGTCCGCCGCCAGGTAGCGGTCCGCGGCGACGTCGTCGCTGGGATACGGCACCTCGCCGCGGCGCATGCGGCCGGCCAGCCGGGTGCCGTCCTCCACGATGAGGGCGTACGCGCTGACGTGGTCGACGCCCGCCCCCACGGCGGCGGCCAGCGAAGCCGCGAAATCCGCCGCGGACTCCCCCGGCGTGCCGTAGATCAGATCAAGGTTCACGTGCGCGAAGCCGGCGTCGCGGGCCTCGGCCGCCGCGGCGGCCGCGCGGCCCGCGGTGTGCTGGCGTTCCAGCAGCGCGAGTACGCCGGGCGCGGTCGACTGCATGCCGATGGAGATCCGGGTGTACCCGGCGGCCGACAGGGCCTTGAGGAACTCCGGGGTGACGGACTCCGGGTTGGCCTCGGTGGTCACCTCGGCCCCCGGCGCCAGGCCCCACGCGCGGTCGATCCCGTCGAGGATCCGGGCGAGGTCGTCGGCCGCCAGCAGTGTCGGGGTCCCGCCCCCGACGAATACGGTGTCGACCCGGGGCGGCGGGGCGTCACCGAGGACCCGGCGGGCCAGCGCAAGCTCGGCGAGCACCGCGTCGGCGTAGCTGTCCGGGCTGGCGCCCGGCCCGAGTTCCGTCGCGGTGTCCGTGTTGAAGTCGCAGTAGCCGCAGCGGGTCGCGCAGAACGGCACGTGCACGTACACGCCGAAGCCGCGCCGGCCGACCGCGGTCAGGGCGGACGCGGGCAGCGCGCCGTCGGCGGGGACGGGCTCGCCGTCGGGCAGCGCGGAGGGCATCCGCCCATTATCCGCCCCGTCCCGGGTACGCCGGGTCTCGCGGTTGCCCGTGCGGGCGGTGGCTATGGTGCGGGCATGACGTCTGCTGCCGACGGCGGGCTCGTGCTCTGCGAGCGCGGCCACGGCCTGGCCACCCTCACGCTGAACAGCCCCGCCAACCGCAACGCGCTGTCCGGCGCGCTGATGCGGGAGCTGATGGCGGCCCTGGCGGCGGCCGTCGACGACGACAGCGTCCGGGTGGTGGTGCTGACGCACACCGGCCCGGCGTTCTGCGCGGGCGCCGACCTGGCGGAGACAGCGGCCGCGTACGCCGGCACCGCCCCATTGCCCGCGGCGCTGCTCGGCGACCTGCTGGCCGCCGTGTGGGAGTGCCCGAAGCCGCTGGTGGCGCGGGTCGCCGGGCCGGCCCGGGCGGGCGGCCTCGGGCTGGTTGCCGCCGCCGACATCGCGGTCTGCGCGGAGGACGCCACGTTCGCGTTCAGCGAGGTGCGGCTGGGCGTGGTGCCGGCCATCGTCTCGGCCCCGGTGCTGCGCCGGTTGGACCCGCGCGCGGCCGCCGCGCTGATGCTGACCGGTGACGTCTTCGATGGCCGCCGGGCCGCCGAGATCGGGCTGGTGACGGCGGCCGCGCCGGCGGGGGCGGTGGACGAGACCGTGGCGGCGTACTGTTCGGCCCTGCTACGCGGTGGTCCGGCCGCGCTGGCGGCGACGAAGGGGTTACTGCGCCGCCCGCCAGCCGCTACGCTCCGTGATGATCTCGCCGCGCTGGTCGACCTCTCGCTGGCGCATTTCGGCTCGGCCGAGGGGATGGAGGGCGTGCGGGCGTTCCGCGAGAAGCGCCCGCCTCGTTGGGCTTCGGGTGACTGATGGGCGAGGCCTGATCCGCGCCCCGGCAACGCGATTCCGCCGCTGCCGCCGGCGCGCCTACGGCCCGGGGTGGCGCGGCGGTGCGGCCGTCCGCCACCCGGTGGGCACCGGCGTACGCTGGGGCCTGGACACGAAGGGGTGTGACGGTGCGTATTCGGGCCTTGGCCGCCGCGGGAACGGCGGTTGCCGTGCTGGGCGGGCTCGGCGTGGTGCTGGGGCTCCGCGAGCTGGCCGGCGGCCTCGACCTGCCCCGGATCGCCCGGGAGTGCACCGTGGAGGCGGACGGCCGGGTCACGCTGGACGCGCACCAGATGGCCAACGCCGCCACGATCGCCGCGGTCGGGATGCGCCGCAAGATGCCCGAGCGCGCCGTGGTGGTCGCGCTGGCCACCGCGTTCCAGGAGTCCAAGCTCACCAACCTGACCGGCGGCGACCGGGATTCGATCGGCCTGTTCCAGCAGCGGCCCAGCCAGGGTTGGGGGCGGCCGGAGCAGATCCGGGACCCGAGGTACGCGGCCGGGAAGTTCTACAGCGGCCTGCGCCGGGTCAAGGGCTGGGAGCGGATGCGGGTCACCGATGCGGCCCAGCGGGTCCAGCGCTCGGCCTACCCGCAGGCGTACGAGAAGTGGGCCGACGAGTCGGCGGTGCTGGCCCGCGCGCTGCTGGGTGACGCGACCGGTGCGGTGGCCTGCACGGTTCCCGGCGATCCGCGGTTGCGCGGCGCGGCGGCCGCCGCCGCGCTGGCGGAGGGCCTGCGGCTGGACTGGGGCTCGTTGCGAACGGACCCGGCCGAGGTGGCCGGCCTCGCTGTCGCCGTCCGGGACGCGCGCAGCGGCTGGCGGTACGCGCACTGGCTGGTCTCCCACGCCGCGGACCACGGCGTCGAGCGCGTCCGCTTCGGCGACCTGGAGTGGACGGCGGGCGCCGGGGATTGGCGCCGGGCCGCGGCGCCGGGCGGCGGTGCGCGGGTGGTCGCCGAGGTCTTCGCGGACGCGTGACGGTCGTGGATGGTTGCTTCGGTCAACCCGCAGTAACCGCATAAACCGACGGATCTACGCGCATGCTCCCATACCGCGTCCGCCTGGTTACTGTCTGATACCTCCTCGCCGCGCCCTGTGCCAGGTCCCGCCGGGCCTTTCTCCGCAACCACATCGCGGTGTGTCGCGCTGCGATCTCCACGCTACGATCGGCCCGGTCCGCGCTGGCCGCGCGGGATTCAATGGGGAGGAATGGCGCCGTGACGCACTATGGCGGGCTCACCGGCTACGAGCCGATCAGCGAGGTCGACCGCAAGGAGTTCCACGAGCAGGGCTTCCTGCTGCTGCGCAACGTGCTGGCGGAGGAACACCGGCAGGAGCTCGAGGCGACCGTCGACCGGGTTTACGCCGAGGAGGTCGCCGCGGGCAAGGGCACCAAGGACGGCACCGTCCACCTGCTCGGCTTTCTCACCCGCGACGAGCTGTTCGCCAACCTGCTGACGCAGCCGACCATCTTCCCGTACATCTGGGGCCTGGGCGGGTGGAACATCTACACCCACCACAACCACCTCGACGTGACGCCGCCGGCGCTGGAGCCGGAGAAGCCGTACTGGGGCTGGCACCAGGACGGTTACCGGCAGAATTCGGACCCGGAGACGATGGACCCGACGGTGCCGCGGCCGATGTTCTCGCTCAAGGTCGCCTACGTCCTGTCGGATTTGTCGCAGACCGGGCGGGGCGCCACCAAGGTGATCCCCGGCAGCCACCTGTGGAACTCGCTGGACCGCCCGGCCGACCTGTCGGTCCAGAACCCGGACCCGGAGGGGTCGGTGGAGATCACCGCGAACCCGGGCGACGCGTTCATCTTCGACCGCCGACTCTGGCACTCCCGGTCGACGAACCTTTCGGACATCACCCGCAAGATGCTGTTCATCGGCTACACCTACCGGTGGATCCGGCCGCTGGACGACATGCCGATCGACTACGACGGCCAGTGGTGGGCCAACCGCGACCCCGTGCAGCGGCAACTGCTGGGCGCCGGCACCCACACGGCGAACTACTGGGGCATCAACTGGAACGGCTACGTCGACGACGAGATCCCCCTGCGCAAGGAGCTCAAGGAGCGCGGCCTGCTGGACCGAAACGTTCCCTGGCTGCGCTGAACACGTATTCCTCACAGTCGCCTGGAATTTTCCTCACGGTCTGCCTGGAATTAACGTGAAGGGCCCCCTTGCCCGCGCCATTGCGGGAAAGGGGGCCCTTTCGTCTCGGGGGATTTGTGTTATAAGGCGCGTCAGGTGACGCGGCGGCGGCCGGCGATGCCGACCACCAGGGCCACGCCGATGGCGGCGAGGACGACCTGGATGAGGAATTCCGTCCAGTCGAAGCCGGTGGTCTCGGCCAGGCCGACGGAGCGGGCGATCACGGTGCCCAGCAGGGCAGCGCCCACGCCGATCAGCATGGTGAGCCAGATCGGGATGTTCTGTCGGCCCGGAACCACGAGCCGACCGAGCGCACCGATGATGAGACCCACAATCAGCGCGGTGATAATGCCGGTGACAGTCACTGTCCCCTCCTCCTCAGGGTGGAACGTTCGTGACCGCTACATTCCCGGGGCCCCGGAAGCCCAAACGCACTACCGTCGCCTCGATCACCAAATCCATCGTGCGGAACGCGAGCGGCGGCGGCCGGAGCGGCCCGGGTTGCTCAGTGCCGGCGGCGGGCCGCACCCGCGGGAGGGCTACCGCTTGCCGCCGGCGCCCTTGCCGTCGCCGCCGTCCGAGGTGGACAGCGCGGCGATGAAGGCCTCCTGGGGGACCTCCACCCGGCCCACCATCTTCATCCGGCGCTTGCCTTCCTTCTGCTTCTCGAGCAGCTTGCGCTTGCGGGAGATGTCCCCGCCGTAGCACTTGGCCAGCACGTCCTTGCGGATGGCCCGGATGGTCTCGCGGGCGATCACCCGGTTGCCGATCGCGGCCTGGATCGGCACCTCGAACTGCTGGCGCGGGATGAGCTTCTGCAGCTTCGCGGCGATCGTGACGCCGTAGTTGTACGCCTTGTCCTTGTGCACGATCGCGGAGAAGGCGTCCACCGGCTCGCCGTGCAGCAGGATGTCGACCTTCACCAGATCGGCGCGCTGCTCGCCGCTGGGCTCGTAGTCGAGGCTGGCGTAGCCCTTGGTGCGGCTCTTGAGCTGGTCGAAGAAGTCGAAGATGATCTCGGCCATGGGCAGCGTGTAGCGCAGGTCCACCCGATCGGCCGACAGGTAATCCATCCCCTGCAGGACGCCGCGCCGGCCCTGGCACAGCTCCATGACCGCGCCGACGTACTCGTTGGGCGTCAGCACGCTGGCCCGCACCACCGGCTCGTACACCTCGGCGATCTTGCCGACCGGGTACTCGCTCGGGTTGGTGACGGTGTGCTCGGACGCGTCCTCCATGATCACGCGGTAGACGACGTTGGGCGCGGTGGAGATGAGGTCCAGGTCGAACTCGCGCTCCAGCCGCTCACCGATGATCTCCAGGTGGAGCAGCCCGAGGAACCCGCAGCGGAAGCCGAAGCCGAGCGCCGCCGAGGTCTCCGGCTCGTAGTTCAGCGCGGCGTCGTTCAGCTTCAGCTTGTCCAGCGCGTCGCGCAGGGCCGGGTAGTCCGAGCCGTCGATCGGGTAGAGGCCCGAGTAGACCATCGGCTTCGGGTCCTTGTAGCCGCCGAGCGCCTCGGTGGCCACCCGCGTGTTGATCGTCACGGTGTCGCCGACGCGCGACTGGCGCACGTCCTTCACCCCGGTGATCAGGTAGCCGACCTCTCCGACGCCGAGCGCCGTGGCCTTCACCATCTCCGGCGAGATGACGCCGATCTCCAACAGCTCGTGCACCGCCCCGGTGGACATCATCTTGATCCGGTCGCGCGCCTCCACCCGGCCGTCGATGACCCGGACATAGGTGACGACTCCGCGGTACACGTCGTACACCGAGTCGAAGATCATGGCCCGGACCGGCCCGTCAGCGTCCCCCACCGGCGGGGTGAACTGCCGGACGATCTCGTCGAGCAGGTGCGGCACCCCGTCGCCGGTCTTGCCCGAGACCCGCAGGCAGTCCTCCGGCTGGCAGCCGATCAGGTGCGCCAGCTCCTCGGCGTACTTCTCCGGCTGGGCCGCCGGCAGGTCGATCTTGTTGAGCACCGGGATGACGTGCAGGTCGTTCTCCAGCGCCAGGTAGAGGTTCGCCAGCGTCTGCGCCTCGATGCCCTGCGCCGCGTCCACCAGCAGGACCGCGCCCTCGCAGGCGGCCAGGCTGCGGGAGACCTCGTACGTGAAGTCGACGTGCCCCGGCGTGTCGATCATGTTGAGGACGGCCGGCTCCCCCGCGCGCTCGCCGGCCCGCACCGTCCACGGCATGCGGACGGCCTGGCTCTTGATCGTGATGCCGCGCTCGCGCTCGATGTCCATCCGGTCCAGGTACTGCGCCCGCATCTGCCGCGCGTCCACCACACCGGTGAGCTGGAGCATGCGGTCGGCCAGCGTCGACTTGCCATGATCGATGTGGGCGATGATGCAGTAGTTGCGGATGCGCGCCGGGTCGGTCGCACCGGGGCTGTTCACGCCGGAGAGCGTCGGTGGCACGGTCGTCCGTTCGTCGTCGGGGTGGCGGATCTCTCCCCCCTATGGTCCCACGCCGGGCGGAAATCCCTTCGGCGGGCAGCCGCCGCACCGGCACGATGGGGCCATGCGCGCCATCTCCCTGCCGGCCGTGCCCTACGAGGCCACCGCCCAGCGCCCCGACTGGGCCGACCTGCCGGCCGCCGTGCGCACCGCCATCGCCGACCGGCTCGGCTCCCCCGTCGTCGCCGCGCGCACCGCCCGCGGCGGCTTCACCCAGGGCTTCACGGCCGTGCTGACCACCGCCGCCGGCGACGAGCACTTCGTCAAGGCAGCCGCGCTGACCGACCTGCCGCACCTCGCCGACTGGTACGCGCGGGAGGCCGCGCTCACCGCCGCGCTGCCGCCGGCCGTCCCCGCGCCGCGCCCCCGCTGGACGGCCACGCTGGCCGGGCACTACGTCCTGTGCGCCGAGGCGGTGCCGGGGGCCAGGATGCCGGCGCTGCCCTGGCGCCCCGACGAGCTGACCGCGACCCTGGCGGCCCTCGCCGCGACCGCGGCGGCGCTGCGCGAGCCGCCCGCCGCGCTGACCGCGCTCGGCCTGCCCCGGCTGTCCGATTTCGCCCGGGCCGACCTGTCCACCTGGGCGCCGGTCGCCGCCGGGCACGCCCCGATGCCGCCGGCGCCGGCACTGGCCAGGGCCCGACTGCGCGACCTGGTCGCGCTGGAGCAAACCTTCATCGGGTACGCCGACAGCCCGGCCGTCATCCACTCGGACCTGCGGGCCGACAACGTGGTGCTCGACGGGGCGGGCGCCGCGTGGCTGTGCGACTGGAGCTGGCCCTGCCACGGGGTGCCGTGGTTCGACACGGCGATCCTGCTGGTCACCGCTTTCGCCAGCGGGCTCGACGCGGACGCGCTCTTCGCCGGGCACCCGACAACCCGCGGCGCCCCGCCGGATGCGCTGGACGCGGTCCTGGCGGCGGGCTGCGGCTACTGGTTCGCCAGGGCGTCCGACGCGCCGCCCGACGGATCCCCGTACCTGCGCGCGCACCAGCGTTGGAGCGGCGAGCAGGCGCTGGCCTGGCTGGCCGCCCGGCGCGGCTGGGCGTGACGCCCATTTTGGCCCGCGCCGGGGGACTGGTAACGTGGCTCTTCGCGCGTGCTGACGCGACGCCGTCGACCGCGCCCTGCTCTTTATAGACCGAGGCTCTTAATCAACCGAGATAGTAGGACGAGGCTGTCGCGTGGCGAACATCAAGTCCCAGATCAAGCGCAACCGGCAGAACGAGAAGCGCCGGGTGCGTAACAAGTCGGTCAAGTCGTCGCTGAAGACGGCTATCCGCAAGTTCCACGAGGCCACCGCCTCGGGCGACACGGCGGCCGCGGGCACCCTGCTCCGCGAGGCCACCCGCAAGCTGGACAAGGCGGTCAGCAAGGGCGTCATCCACAAGAACCAGGCGGCCAACCGCAAGTCGGCCATCGCCAAGAAGGCTCAGTCGATCTCCGCCTGAGCTGTTCTCCGCCTGAGCCGTTCCTCGCCTGAGCCCGACTCCGCCGCTCCCGAGGGTGCCGCCCGATCCATCGAGTTCGGACGGTGCCCTTTCGGCTACCGGCGGGCGTCCCGAGTCATCCCCCGGGTGGAAGCCGATGGGGCAGATCGCGGTCGCGTCGTTCCGCCTGGACGCGTACGTCGAAGCGGCACTCGCCGTGATGGGCACCGCCCTCGGGCTACCCGCGGCCGGGGCCCGGCAGCGGGCCGTCATCGTCCGCCGCCACGCCGCCCGCCCGGGCCTGACCACCCGGGGCGCCTTCACGGCCACGGGTCAACTGGTGGGCTTCTGCTACGGCTTCCCCAGCCAGGAGGAAAGCTGGTGGGAGCAGCAGATCCGGCCCCGGCTGACTGCCGCCGGCACCGGCGACTGGCTGGCCCGCCCCGCCTTCGAGCTGACCGAGCTGCACGTGCTGCCCGAACGCCAGCGCTGCGGCCTCGGCCGCCGGCTGATCACCGAGGTGCTGTCCAGCACGGAGCTGCCCCGCGCGCTGCTCAGCGTGCGCGCCAACGCGGTCCCCGCCCGGTCCCTCTACCGCGGCCTCGGGTTCGCCGACCTGACGCCGCCGTTCCGCTTCGCCACCGACCAACCGGAATACACAGTGATGGGCGCCGAGCTGCCGGTGCCGCGCCGACTGGCGTAGCGGGCGCGTCGCGGCGCGTTCCGGCGTAGCGGCGCGTTCCGGCGTAGCGGCGCGTTCCGGCGTGGCCGGTCAGTCGTAGCGGCGGGCGGCGGACTGG
>DASQDS010000375.1:0-2983 GCA_035634075.1 Pilimelia sp.
CGCTGGCGGCGGACGGCCAGCTCGCCGGCTACCAGTACCTGCCGGCGATCAAGGCGGACCTGCTGCGGCGCCTGGGCCGCGGCGACGAGGCCGCCGTCGCCTACCGGCGGGCCCTGGAGCTGACGAGGAACGGGGCCGAGCGTGAGTTCCTCGTGGAGCGCCTCGCCGAGCCGCACGCGCCGTAGGCCGTCGTCGGCTCAGCTTCGCCACGCGCCGCGGGCGGCGGCCGCCGCGGCGTACGCCTCGAACGTCGCCGGCGGCCGGCCGGTGACCCGGCGCACCGAGCCGGCCGGGGTCGCGTCGCCCTCCGCCGCCAGCGCGGTGAACGCCGCCACCTCACCGGCCACCTCCTCGGGGGACCGGCCGATCGCCCGCTGCGCGGCCAGGTAGCCCTCGACGGTGCCGTCGAAGCGGACCGGACGCCCCGCCGCCCGACCGATGACGTCGACCGCCTCGGCAAAGGTCAGCGCCGCCGGCCCGGTCACCTCGTACCGCTCGCCGGCGTGCCCGTCCTCGGTCAGGGCCGCCGCCGCGACGGCCGCGATGTCCTGCGCATCCACGAACGCCGCCCGGACGTCCCCGACGGGCAGGGCCACCTCGCCCGCCAGCACGGCGTCGCGGAAGAACCCTTCGTCGAAGTTCTGGTTGAACCAGTGCGGCCGCAGGATCGTCCACTCCGCGCCCGAGGCGCGGACCGTGCGCTCCGCCGCCAGCAGCCGCTCGTCGCCCATCGCCTCGATGCCCGCGCTGGACTGAAGGACGATGCGGCGCACCCCGCTGGCGACCGCCACCGCGACGAACTCCGGCTCCACCGGCACCCCGTCGGGAGTCAGCAGGTAGAGCCGGGACACTCCGTCGAGGACCGGCGCCCACGTCGCGCGGTCGGCCCAGTCGAACCGGGGGCGCCCCGAGCGGGACACCGCCCGGACCTGCTCGCCACCGTCGCGCAGCGCCGCCGCCAGCCGGCGACCCACGGTGCCCGTCCCGCCGAGGACAAGGATCTGTTCATCTGCCATGACCTCATCCCAGCACCCACCCCCGACACTTTTCGGGGCGGTCAGTTCAGGTCGACGTGCGCGTTGAACTTGCGCCCGCCGATGTGCACCAGGAAGTTGGCCTGCCAGCCGCGGGTGGCCAGCGTGTCCCCCACGGTGCCCTTGCCCACGGCCGCCTTGTCCTGCGGCTTCGGCGCGTGGAAGCCGTGGATCACGTCATCGGCGGCGTAGTCGTCCACGTCCTCGTTGAGCTGCCGCCACGGCCCGCGGAGCTGCTCGGCCCGGTCCTTGGTCATCTTCGCGCCGTAGGTGAACTGGAGAGCGGCGCCCGCGATGTAGCGGTCGAAGCACTGGACGAGGATCGCGCCCAGGTCGCCGTCGCGCTGGCCCGCCGCCTGCTCCATCGCCGCGCGGTAGTCCGCGACGACCTCGCGGCGCGCCTCCCGACGCGCGGCGGACCGCAGGTCCAACAGCTCCTGGTCGAGGGTGCGGCCGGCGGTCTCCAGGCCGTTGGCCTTGTCGCAGGCGATGCGCACGGTGGTCGCCCAGTCGTCCCCGCCGACCCACGCCTTGTCCAGGCCGATCCTGTCGGCGTAGGCCAGCAGCCACTTCTCCGCTTCCTCGCTGGACTTCGCGTACGCCTGCTTGGGGCTGGTCATGACGGACCTCCGGGAGCCGGGTGGCTGCATCCCCACCGCACCAGGCGGTGCGCTGGGTGATGGCGAAGTTACCAGCGGTGTCACCGGGTGCCCATCCCTCGAGCGAGGAGTCGCCCGGTGGAGGTCATGACGGACGCGCGCCGACGCGACCGTAAGGGGTCCGTAACGGATCTGTGCACCCGCCATCAGTCGATGGCGGTCAGACTCGCACCTGCGGCACCGCCACGCCACGGGGAGGACTCCGATGACAGTCGAGCCACGGGTCGCGCGCATGGCACTCGCGACGTTCCTGCGGGCGCGGCGCGCCCGGGTCAGCCCTGCCGATGTCGGACTGCCGGCGGGCGGTCCGCGACGAACCGGCGGTCTTCGCCGCGAGGAGGTCGCGGTGCTGGCCGGGGTCAGTGTCACCTGGTACACGTGGCTGGAGCAGGGTCGCCGGATCAACGCGTCGCCGGCCGTGCTGCACGGGATCGCCCGGGCCCTCCGGCTGGGCCCCGACGAGACCAGTCACCTCTGCGCGCTGGCGGGCGGTGCAGCCCGAACGCCGGCCGAGGTTGCGGTGTCGCCGGCGTTACAGGATCTCGTCGACAGCCAGTACCCCGCACCGGCTTACCTCACGGATCCCCGGTGGGACCTGCTGGCCTGGAACCGCGGCGCCGAGGCCGTGTGGGGCTTCTCCGCGGTCCCGGCGGCGGAGCGCAACATCGCCTGGCTGGTCTTCCACCCGTTCACCCGCGCCAGGCTGGCCGACTGGGCGGCGCACGGCTGCCGCGTGGTCGGTGAGTTGCGCGCCAGCAGTACGGCGCTCATCGCCGACCCGCGGTTCGCCGCGGTGCTGGGCCGGCTGCGCGCGGATCACCCCGAGGCGAACCGCTGGTGGTCGGCCGGCGAGGTGCGCAGCCGCACCGGCGCGCGCAAGCTCTTCGACCACCCCGTCGCCGGGCGGTTGCGGCTGGAGGAAGTCGTGCTCTGGCCCGCCAGCGCCCCGGGCTGCTGCCTGACGGTACTCATTCCGACCCGCGATACCGACACCGACGACAGGTTGGTCGCGCTGCTACCGGCCAGGACTTCGGTCGGACCGGCCGATACCTAGGTCCCCAGCGGTGGACGCCTTGTGCCGATGCGGCATGCCTCGCGGCTCTGGCATCGTGTAGGCAAGGGGATTCCTCGACACGCCACCCCACCCGCCGACACCGGCACGCCGCCCAGAACCACCGGCACACCGCCCGGAACCACCGGCACGCCGCCCGGAACCACCGGCACGCCGCCCGGAGCGCCCCGGGCCGGCCGCCACCTCACCCGCGCGCAGGTCCTCCGGGGCGCCGTGGC
>DASQDS010000376.1:0-12700 GCA_035634075.1 Pilimelia sp.
GTGTCGAATACGGCGTCCAGATCGGCACCGGACAGCCGCTCGGCGAGGGCGACGAAGTCCTCCACCGTCGCGTTGCCGTACCGCTCCTGGGCCGTCCACGTCCGCAGGATGCGGAAGAACACGTCGTCGCCGACGGCCCGCCGCAGCTGGTGCACGGCCATCGCGCCCCTGTCGTAGACCGCGATGTTGAACTCGTTGGTGGCGCCGGGGTCACCGATGATGACCTGCCAGAACGGGCTGTCCGCCGGGTAGAGGTCGTAGGTGAAGTCGAAGACCTCCTGCGCCGTCCCCTCGCCCTGCTCCTCGGACCAGAGCCATTCCGCGTACGTGGCGAAGCCCTCGTTCAGCCAGATGTCCTGCCACCGCTGCACCGCGACGGAGTCGCCGAACCACTGGTGGGCCATTTCGTGCACCACCACGTACGGGTTGGCGCCGCGCCGCCAGAAGCCCGCCGCGTAGATCGGCCGGGTCTGGGTTTCAAGCGCGAAGCCCACACCGTCCGGCGGCGCCGCGACCCCGCCCATCGCCTCGAACGGGTACGGGCCGAAGACCGTCTCCGCCCACTCGGTGATCTCGGCGGTCCGCTCGATGCTCGCCCGGGCGGCGCCGTCGAGGGCGCCGAGGCGGGTGGAGTACGCGTTCACCACCGGCAGCCCGCTGGTGGACGTGTCGGTCACGATGTCGTACTGGCCGATGGCGAGGAAGGCCAGGTACGTCTGCTGCGGCTGGGTCGACCGCCAGCTCCACCGCGTCCAGCCCAGCAGCTCGCGCAGCGGGGCGCGGGGCATCACCCCGTTGCTGATCACTTCCACGCCGTCCGGCACCGCGACCGAGACGTCGAAGGTCGCCTTGTCCAGCGGGTGGTCGTTGCTCGGGAACCACCACCAGGCGATCTCGGGCTCGCCCACGGCGTTCGCGCCGTCGGCCGTGCGGATCCACGGCGTGTACCCGTTGATCTCCACCGTCGACGGCACGCCCGCGTACTGGACGACGACGGTCATCGGCCGCCCGGCGAGCACCGGCCGCGCCGGTGTGATCACCAGCTCGTGGTTCCCCTCGCGGGCGAACGTGGCGGCGCGGTTGTTGACGCGGACCGAGGTCACGTCCAGGGCGAAGTCCAGATTGAACCGCGACAGGTCCGTGGTGGCCCGCGCGAGGATTGTCGTGGTGCCGGCGAGCCGGTCGGTCTCCGGCCAGTACCGCAGCCGGATGTCGTAGTGGCCGACGTCGTACCCGCCGTTGCCGTAGTCGGAGTAGTAGGGATCGCCGATGCCCGGGCTGCCTGGCGCGGGCGCCGCCGAGGCGGGGGCGCCGGTGAGGACGAGCGTGATGGCGGCGGTGACAGCTACGAGCGCCTTCCGCACGATGGGACTCCCTCCGTGTCGGGCGGGGCGCCGTGTGGCGGCCCCAGGGTGGACGCTATCGAAGAATCCGCCGGCCGGCTGAGCCTACGATCGGCGAGTACGCCCGTCGACCGCCACCGCTGCCAGCGCGAGCGGCCCGGCGACCAGCAGCGCCGACACCGGCACAGTCACCACGATCGCGGCCGCCGCCAACCCCGCGAACAGCAGCAGGGCGGCGCCGCCCGGGTCGCGCGCCGACGCGCCGAGGGCGGCGCGGAACACCGGCGCCCAGCGCGCACCCGCCCGCCACCGCGCCGCCGTCCGCAGACCCAGCACGATCGCGCCCGCCACCGCGGCCACCAGCACCGCCACGAGCGGCGCCCGGCCGGGCACGCCGGCCGCGACGGCCAGGCCGTCCAGCGCCAGCACCGCGAGGAGCAGCGGCGGTACGACCCAACCGGCCCAGCCGGTGCGGAGGACCTCGACGAGCCGGCTCAGATACACCCGCGGGCCGATCGACCGGTCGGCGGTCACCCGGTCGCGCAGCACGGCGCACGCGGCGACGAGAGCCGGGTACGCCGTCACGACGGGGACCGCCGCCACGGCGGCCAGCACGCCGACGAGCAGGCAGTCGGCGAACAGCGAGAACCTGCCGCCGGTCAGCGGCAGTGCGGGCGCGGTCACCCGTTCATCCCGGAGGTGGTCACGCCCTCGACCAGGAACCGCTGGAACGCGAAGAAGAACAGCGCGATCGGCAGCAGGGTGAGCACCGACATGGCCATCATGGCACCGTACGACGTCTGGCTGGTCTGGTCGATGAACAACCGCAGCGCCAGCGGCAGGGTGTAGTTCTCCGGCGTGTTCAGGTAGATCAGCTGGCTGAGGAAGTCGTTCCACGTCCAGATGAACGTGAAGATGGCCGTGGTGACCAGGGCAGGCTTGGTCAGGGGCAGCACGACGTAGAGGAACGCGCGCACCGGCCCGCAGCCGTCGATGCGGGCCGCGTCGCCCAGCTCCTTGGGCAGCCCGCGCATGAACTGCACGATCAGGAAGATGAAGAACGCGTCGGTGGCCAGCAGCTTCGGCAGGATCAGGGGCCAGAAGGTGTCCACCATGCCGAGCTTCTGGAAGATCGTGTACTGCGGGATGAGCAGCACGTGGATCGGCAGCATGATCGTCGCGATCATGAACGCGAACAGCGGGCCGCGCAGCCGGAAGCGCATCCAGGCGAAGGCGTACGCCGCCAGCGAGCAGGAGATGACGTTGCCGATCACCCCGCCGATCGAGACCACCGTCGAGTTGCGCAGGAAGCGCCACACGCTGACCCCGGCCTGCGGGTCGAAGACCTCGGCGTAGTTGCCGATGATGACCTTCTGCGGCCAGAGGCTGAGGGAGGAGAGGATCTCGCTGGCCGGCTTGAAGGAGGCGGACACCAGCCAGACGACCGGGTAGAGCAGCGCGACCAGGATGGCGAGGCAGACGGCGTGCCAGACGGCGCGGCGGGCGGTCATTTGGCGTCCTCCCCGGCGTAGAACACCCACGTCCGGGCGGTGCGGAACAGCAGGGCGGTGACCGCGGCGATCGCCAGCACGAGCAGCCAGGCCATGGCGGAGGCGTAGCCCATCTTGTACTCGGTGAAGCCGCGCTGGTAGAGGTACAGCGTGTAGAACAGGGTGGAGTCGCTCGGCCCGCCGCGCCCGCTGCTCACCACGAACGCGCCGGTGAACGCCTGGAAGGCGTGGATCGTCTCCAGCACGAGGTTGAAGAAGATCACCGGGGACAGCATCGGCAGGGTGACCGACCGGAAGGTGCGCCACCAGCCCGCGCCGTCCACCGACGCCGCGTCGTACAGCTCTTTGGGGATCTGCTTGAGCCCGGCCAGGAAGATCACCATGGGCGCGCCGAACTGCCACACCCCGAGGATCACGATGACCAGCAGGGCGTACCGCGGGTTGGCCACCCAGCCCCCGGTGTTGATGCCGATGGACGCGAGGCCGGAGTCCACCACGCCGCCGGTGTCGAAGATGACCCGCCACACCAGCGCCACGGCGACGCTCGCGCCGAGCAGCGACGGCGCGTAGAACGCCGACCGGTAGAGCCCCTGCGCCCGGCTCTGCCGGTTGAGCAGCATTGCCACCGCGAGCGCGGCGGCCAGCTTCAACGGGGTGGAGAGCAGGACGTACTTCGCGGTCACCCAGATCGCGGTGCGGAACCGCTCGTCCTCGGTGAACAGCCGCTGGTAGTTGTCCCAGCCCACCCAGTTCGGCGTGGTGAACAGGTTGTAGTCGGTGAACGACAGGTAGAGCGACGCGAGCATCGGCCCGACCGTCAACAGCAGCGCGCCGAGCACCCACGGCGAGAGGAAGAGGTACGCGATGCCGGGGCGCTCCCCGTACCGGTGGCGCCTGCGGTCGCGCGGCCGGCGGAGGTCCGGCTTCCCGGAGACCTCCGCCGGCTGCTCGAGCGTCTGTGCCATACCTAGGAGGCGATCGCCTGCTGCGCCTCGGCGAAGAACTTCTCCGCCGCCTGCGGGATCTGCGCACGCTGGAAGATCACGTCGTCGTAGATGCGCTGGAAGGTCGACTTCGCCGTGCTGGCGCCCTTCGGCGGCGGCGGCGGGGCCGGCTCCAGCTTCGGACCAATCTGCTGCTCGAACTGGTAGGCCGCCTGCGGCGGGCCCTGCAGCGCGCCGCCGACCTGCTCACGCACCTTCGCGTTGGCCGGGAGGCCGCGCGACATGCCGAGCGTCTTGCCCGCCTCGTTGTCGTTGATCAGGAAGTTGATCAGCTTGGCGGCCGCTTCCTTCTGCTTCGACGCCTGCGAGATGCTGAACATCATCGCCGGCTTCGCGTACTGGCCGAGCTTGCCGCCGTCGGTCGGGAAGTGCGTCAGCTTCAGCTCCCGGCCCATGATCTGCCAGGTGTCCGGGGTGAAGCCGCTGTCGTACGCGAACCCGCTCGACGCCGTCTTCTGCACCACCGGGTCGTTGGCCTGCGAACCGTCCACCTTGGTGGTCACCTGCGCCGGCGTGGCCGCACCGTTGCGCCGCAGCCCGTCGGTGAACTGCCACCACCTGGTGACGTCCGCCGCCGTGTAGCCGAGCTTGCCGTCCTCGGTGTACAGGGTCTTGCCCTGCTGACGCAGCCACACCTCGAACCAGTCCTCGATGCCGCCGAAGTCGACGACGCCGCGCACCTTGCCGCCCGTGGAGTCACTGACCTTCTTGGCGGCCGCGGACAGGTCCGCCCACGTCCAGCCCTCCTTGGGCTCCGCCGCACCGGCCTTCTGCCACGCCGCGAAGTCGTAGTTGAAGATCTGGGTGTTCTGGGTGGGCGGGATGCCGTACAGCTTGTCGTTGACCGTGCCGCCGGAGAGCAGCTGCTCGGTGACGTTGGCGGTGTCGACCTTCGCCGGCCCCTCGTTGAGCGGCGCCAGCACGCCCCGGTCGGCGTACTCGCGGACGAACCGGTAGTCCATCTGCAGGACGTCGGGCGCGCCGCCGCCGGCGATCTGGGTGGCGAGCTTCTGGAAGTACGCGTTGAACTCCGCGTACGACGTCTCGACCTTGATGTTCGGGTTCTTGGTCTGGAAAAGCTTGACGGCTGCCTCTGTCGCGGCGGCCCGGTCCGGGTTGCCCCACCAGTCGAACCGGATGGTGACGTTGCCGCCGTCGGAGCCGCTGCCGCCGTCGCCGTCGGATCCGCACCCGGCCGTGACGCCGAGCAGGCCGCCCAGCGCCACCAGTGCGAGTATCCGAACCGCGCCGGCCGGGCGGTTGCTTCGCATGTCACTCCCCTCGCGTATGTGCGTATCGGCGTGCCACGCGCGCCGGTTATTGAAACGTTTCGAGCGGGCCACTTGAGGGAGCAAGCTATTCCCGCGTACGGGACGTGTCAAGGCATCCGCACGCGAGCGAGCCCTGTCGATGTCGAAACGTTGCGGAAACCAGCCCCGCCGTTGCGCTACTCAGATGGCCGTGCCAACATACCCTGAGTTAAATCAACGTGCGCCGATACCCGGTGGACGATCGCGCGGGCCAGCCGATCTCACGGGAAGCACGAGGCACGATGGACACCAACAGGCGTTCGTGGCGGGCCCTTGGCGCGACCGCGACCATCGTTGCGATCACCGCGACGTTGACCACCACCCTCCCCGGCGGCGCGACCGCCGCACCAGCGCCGCCGTCGCTGGACCCGCAGCTCATCACCACAATCGACACCACCGCCGCGGGCACCGGCGCCCGGGCGTTGCTCGGCGACGTCAGCGGCGACGGCCGCCTCGACCTGGTGCTCATGCAGCCGACCTACTCCGCCGACGACAGGTTCATCGGGCGGCAGGTGCAGGCGCTCACCGCGTACGACATCGGCACCGGGGCGCTGTTGTGGCAGATCGGCACGCCGGACCCCCGGGTCACCAACAACGGCACCGACATCCCCGCGGAGATCTACGACATCGACGCCGACGGCGACAACGACGTCCTCGCCGTCATGAACGACGAGTTCCGCATCTTCGAGGGTGGCACCGGGCAGTTCACCCGGTCGTTCGCCCTGCCGGACCCCGAGGCGCACGACACGATCGTGATCGCCAACTTCCGCGGCACCGCCCGGCCGCAGGACATCCTGCTCAAGGACCGGTACAACACGATGTGGGCGCTGGACAGCTACGGCAACCTGCTGTGGACGCACAGCGGGGTGACGGGGCACCGGCCGTACCCGCACGACTTCGACGACGACGGCCGCCAGGAACTGATCGGCGGGTACGACTTCCTGGGCCCCGACGGGGACCTGCGGTGGACCGCCGACATGGCGGACCACCCCGACTCCATCGGCGTCGGCGACATCGACGGCGACGGCCGCGAGGACATCATCTTCGGCGGCGCCGGCCTCGGCGGGGACAGCACGAACGCGTACCGCTCGGACGGCTCGCTGCTCTGGCGCAACCTGGACGCGGTCGAGGCGCAGCAGGTGGGCCTCGGCGACTTCCGGCCCGACCTGCCCGGCCTGGAGACCGCGGGCCTGGACCGGGTGAACCGCACGCCGGTGAACGCCCAGGACTCCCTCTACCTCGTCTCGGCCACGGGCGAGACCCTGTGGAAGGAGGCCCGCCCGACGATCGGCTGCTTCGGCACGGTGATGGAGCCGCTGCACAACTGGGACGGGACGTACGGTGACCTGCTGCTCGGCTGGAACCGCGGCTGCGGGGAGATCGCCGGCATCTGGGACGGCGCCGGCAACCGCGTGGCGACGTTCCCCGTGGACGGCCGGATGGTCCGCGGCGACATCTGCGGCGACGACCGCACCGAGGTGCTCAACTACGTCATGGGCGAGGCCGCCCGGGTGTACGCCAACGGGCCGTGCGACCTGGCCGCGAAGGTGACCGGCCGGCCGCTGCCGCAGGCCAAGAAGCTGTACAACTACACCCGCTACACGGCCGAGGAGATCCCGCAGAACCTCAGCCGGGACAGGCGCGCCGGCGCGTCCAGCTCCCGTCCCCGCCACCGGGCGGCGGCCGCGCTGGACGGCGACCCGGCCACCACGTGGCAGCCGGCCCGCCGGGACCGCTCCGCCGCCTACCGGGTGGACCTCGGCCGGCTGCGCGAGCTGACCGGCATCGTGCTGGACCGGGGCCCCGGGCGCGGCCTTGCCCGCTACCGGGTGCAGGTCTCCGCGGACGGCCGCGACTGGGTGACCGTCGTCGACCGCACGCGGCAGCGCCCGTCCAGCGCCCGGATCCAGCGCCAGGACTTCACGGCGCTCGGTCGGTACGTGCGGATCACCGGCGCGTACTCCGGTCTCGCCGAGGTCTCGGTGCTGGGCACCCGCTGACCCCGCCGCCGCTGACGAGTCCGCGCAGGGCCGCACCGGACCGCCGGTGCGGCCCTGCCGCCGTCTCCTATTGAGCTGAGAGCGGCACGGCTCTCAACGCGCGTATCGGGGGGCACGACCGGCCCCGCCCCGGCCCGGTCCGGCCCGGCTGAGTCGTCTGCGCTCTCAACTCAATAGCGTCCGCCCCGCACCCACCGACCCGCCGTGCCGGGCCGGCTCTCGATCAGCGGCGAGCCGGGTTACCGTCGGCACCGACGCGGGGAGGCTGCGCATGGGTGGACGGCACGTCAGCGTGGCGGAGCGGCGGGCGCGGCTGGGGCGGCGGCACCACCTGGCGCCCGGCGCCCGGGCGGCCACCGCTGCCGAGGCGGCGGGTGACCTGGTCGGCCTGCACGGCACCGACCCGGCGTCGGTCGTCCTGGCCGCCCTGGCCCGGCTGCGGGCCGGTGACCCCGCCGCCGTCGAGCGGGAGATGTACGGGCAACGCGCCCTGGTGCGAATGCTCGGCATGCGCCGCACCGTGTTCGTCGTCCCGCTGGACCTGGCCGCCGTGGTGCAGGCCGCATGCACGCTGGCGATCGCCGCGCGGGAGCGGCGGGCCTTCCTGCGGCTGCTCTCCGAAGCGGGGGTGGCCGCCGACGCCGAGGCCTGGCTGGCCGACGTCGAGGCCGGCGTCCTGCGCGCGCTGGCGGCGCGGGGCGAGGCGACGGCCGTGGAGCTGGCCGCCGCCGAGCCGCGCCTGCGCACGTCGATCCTGATGGCCGCCGGCAAGCCGTACGAGGCCCGGCAGAACGTGACCACCAGGGTGCTGTTCCAGCTGTCCGCCGAGGGGCACATCGTCCGGGGGCGGCCGCTCGGGTCGTGGACGTCCAGCCAGGTCCGCTGGGCGCCGATCAGCGCCCTGCCCGGTGGTGGCCTGGCGGAGTGGCCGGTCGGCGCGGCACAGGTGGAGCTGGTCCGCCGGTGGCTCCGGGCGTACGGGCCGGCGACCGTCGCGGACGTGAAGTGGTGGACGGGCTGGCCCGCCGGCGAGGTCCGCGCGGCGCTCGCCCGGCTCGCCCCCGTCGAGGTCGACCTGGACGGGACCGCCGGGCTGCTGCTGCCGGACGACGTCGCGCCGGAGCCGCCCGTGAAGCCCTGGGCGGCGCTGCTGCCGGCGCTCGACCCGACCGCCATGGGGTGGTCGCAGCGTGCCTGGTACCTGGGCGAGCACGCCGCCGCCCTGTTCGACCGGTCCGGCAACGTCGGGCCGACGGTGTGGTGGGCGGGGCGGATCGTTGGCGGGTGGGCCCAGCGCCCGGACGGCGAGGTCGCGGTGCGCCTCCTGGAGGACGTGGGTGCCGACGCGCGCGGGGCCGTCGCCGATGCCGCCGACCGCGTCCGCGCGCACCTCGGGGACGTGCGGGTCACCCCGAGGTTCCGCACGCCGCTCGAGCGGGAGCTCAGCGCGCCCGGCTGACCCGCCGCCGGAATGCCGGAAGTGCGCGTCTCGCCCCCAGCCACCCACAATCGTGTTAAACCTAATTCCGGTGCGGCATGCCGGAGCCGGCGCGAAGCGCTCCGGTCGGTGTGTTTCCGGCGTCCCCCGTGGGTACAGGCGACTTGGCAGGCGATCACGCGTACGGCCGGAAGGGGAACGCCATGCGCTCAGCTCCGAGCCCGACGCCGCTGTCCGGGGCCAGGGTCGCCGGCGACCTCGTCGACCTGGATGTCGCCGCCGAGGGCTACTTCAGCGGCCTTGCCGGCCTCCCGCCGCCCGCCCGCACCGCCGCCCGCGACCAGCTCGTCGCGCTGGCCCTGCCGTTCGCCGCCCGCCTGGCCCGCCGCTACCGCAACCGCGGCGAGCCGATGGAGGACCTGGAGCAGGTCGCCCGGCTCGGCCTGGTCAAGGCGGTCGACCGGTACGACCCCGAGCGGGGCTCGTTCACGGCCTTCGCGGTCATCACGATCACCGGCGAGCTGCGCCGGCACTTCCGGGACCACTCGTGGGGCGTGCACGTCCCCCGCCGGCTGCAGGAGCTGAGCCTGGACGTCACGCAGGCGACGGCCGCGCTGACCAGCACGCTGGCGCGTACGCCGTCGACCGCCGAGCTGGCCGACCATCTGGGGATCGACGAGCGCGAGGTTCGGACCGGGCAGGAGCTGGCCGTCGCGTACACCCCCGCGTCGCTCAACCGGCCGGTCGCCGAGGACGGCCGGGTGGAGTTGGGTGAGCTGCTCGGCGGCCTCGACGCCGACCTCGGGTCCGTGGAGGACCGGATCACGATCAGCGAGCTGATCAGCCGGCTGCCGGCCCGGGAACGCCGGATCCTGGCCATGCGCTTCTACGGCAACCACACCCAGGACGAGATCGCGGCGGAGTTCGGCATCTCCCAGATGCACGTGTCCCGTCTGCTGTCCAAGGCGCTCACCTGGCTGCGGCACGCCATGCTGAGCGACTCGCCGGTGGAGTGGCCGACGAGTACGGCGGACGCGCGGCCGGCCCTGCGGACCCTGCCGACCGCCGCGGCGGTCACCGTGGAGGTGCGCGGCGAGGTCGACCGGGACACCGCCGGCTCCCTGCGCGACGCGTTGGTGGCCGCGGTGCGGAGCGCCGGGAACCGCGCGGTCCGGGTCGACTTCGGCCACGTCCCCTTCATCGACGCCGCCGGCATCGCGGCGCTCGTGGCCGCCGAGGAGGCCGGCCGCGCCGCCCACGTACCCGTGGCGGTGTACCGGCCGGCCGCCCACGTCCGGCGGGTCCTCGTCACGGCCGGCCTCGGCCGCCTGGTCCACGGCTGACCCGCCGGTCGGCTCCCACCCCCACCGGTGGGCCAGCCGGTCGATCAGCAGCAACCCCGGTCCAGCCCGGCCGCACCGCCCGCGGTCAGCGCGAGGTCAGCTCCGCGGCCAGCAGCTCGGCGATCTGGGCCGTGTTGAGGGCGGCGCCCTTGCGCAGGTTGTCGCCGGTGACGAAGAGGTCGAGCGCGCGCGGGTCGTCGACCGACCGGCGGATCCGCCCCACCCAGGACGGGTCGGTGCCCACCGCGTCGATCGGCATCGGGAACTCGCCAGCCCCGGGATCGTCGACGAGGATCACGCCGGGCGCGTTGCGCAGCAGCTCGCGGGCGCCGTCGGCGTCCACCTCGCTGCCGAAGACCGCGTGCACGGCGACGGAGTGGCCGGTCACCACCGGCACCCGTACGCAGGTGGCGGAGACCTTGAGGTCCGGCAGGCCGAGGATCTTGCGAGACTCGTTGCGGACCTTGAGCTCCTCGGACGACCAGCCGGCGTCCTGCAGCGAGCCGGCCCAGGGCACCACGTTGAGGGCCAGCGGGGCCGGAAACGGGCCGTAATCGTCGCCGACGGCCTGCCGGACATTGCCGGACCGCGACCCGAGGAGGCGGTCGCCCGCGATCTTGCTCAGCTGATCGTGCAGGATGTCGACGCCGACCTGCCCGGCGCCGGACACCGCCTGGTAGGAGGCGAGCACCAGCTCGCGCAGCCCGTACTCGCGGTGCAGCGGGGCGATTGCCACGATCATCGTCAGCGTGGTGCAGTTGGCGTTGGCGATGATGCCCTTGGGCCGGTTGCGCACCTGCTCCGGGTTGATCTCGGGCACGACCAACGGCACGTCCCGGTCCATCCGGAACGCGCCGGAGTTGTCGACGGCCAGCGCCCCCCGGGCGACGGCGACGGGTGCCCAGCGGGCGGAGACCTCGTCCGGCACGTCGAACATCGCCACGTCCACGCCGTCGAACACCTCGGCCGTGAGCTCGCGGACGGTCAGCGCCTCACCCCGGCAGGCCAGCTCCTTTCCGACGGAGCGGGCCGACGCGACCAGCCGGATCTCGCCCCAGACGTTGCGCCGCGACGAGAGCAGCTGGCGCATCACCGTGCCGACGGCACCGGTCGCCCCGACGACGGCCAGGGTGGGCAGGCGACCCATGGCCTATCGCCCGGTGCCCGCGTAGACCACCGCCTCCTCGGCACCGCCGAGGTCGAACGCGTCATGGATGGCCCGGACCGCGGCGTCCAGGTCGGTGTCGCGGCAGACCACCGACACCCGGATCTCCGACGTGGAAATCATTTCGATGTTGACGCCGGCCTCGCCGACGGCGGAGAAGAACTTGGCCGCGACGCCGGGGTGCGACCGCATGCCCGCGCCGATCAGCGAGACCTTCCCGACGTGGTCGTCGAAGAGCAGCTCCTTGAACTGCACGACCTCCTGGATCTTGCCGAGCGCGGCCATGGCGCTGGCGCCGTCGGCCTTCGGCAGCGTGAACGAGATGTCGGTGCGCCCGGTGCCCTCGGTCGAGACGTTCTGCACGATCATGTCGATGTTGATCTCGGCCTCGGCCACGGTGGAGAAGATGCGTGCGGCCAGGCCCGGTTCGTCGGGCACGCCGACGATCGTGATCTTCGCCTCGCTGCGGTCGTGGGCGACCCCGGTGATCAGCGCTTGCTCCACGGGAAGGTCCTCCATCGATCCGGTGACCATGGTGCCGGGCTTCTGCGAGTACGACGAGCGGACGTGGATCGGCAGGGCCGAGCGCCGGGCGTACTCCACGCTGCGCAGGTGCAGCACCTTCGCACCGCCGGCCGCCAGCTCCAGCATCTCCTCGTACGTGATCTCCTTGATGTGCCGTGCGTTGGGCACGATACGCGGGTCGGCGGTGAAAACCCCGTCCACGTCGGTGTAGATCTCGCACACGTCCGCGCGCAACGCCGCCGCGAGCGCCACAGCCGTCGTGTCCGAGCCACCCCGGCCGAGCGTGGTGATGTCCTTGGTGTCCTGCGCCACGCCCTGGAACCCGGCGACGATGGCGACCGCGCCCTCGTCCAGCGCGCCGCGCAGTCGGCCGGGCGTCACGTCGATGATCCGGGCCCGTCCGTGCGCGGAGGTGGTCAGCACGCCGGCCTGGGAGCCGGTGTACGAGCGCGCCTCGTACCCCAGGTTGTGGATGGCCATGGCGAGCAACGCCATGGAGATCCGCTCGCCGGCGGTGAGCAGCATGTCCAGCTCCCGGCCCGGCGGCAGGGGGCTGACCTGGGAGGCGAGGTCGAGCAGCTCGTCGGTGGTGTCACCCATCGCCGACACGACCACCACGACGTCGTCGCCGGACTTGCGGGCGGCCACGATGCGCTCCGCCACCCGCTTGATCCGCTCGGCGTCCGCAACGGAGGACCCGCCGTACTTCTGCACCACCAGTGCCACGGCGACCCACTCCCCTGGATAACGTGCCAACGCCGCCGGTCGGGCCGGCGGCGCCGCGTGAAGACCAGACCAGGGTACCGGCGCGGACGCGCCCCGCTCACGGTCGATCCCACGATCCGGCCCGGCCGCCGCACTCGTACCGGCGTGTCGCGCCGGCAAGGCGGCGATCATCGGACCCGGGCGGGTGAAATGGGGACGTGCGCGCTCGGCCGTTCCCCCGCCCGGCTCTCCCCC
Source organism: Pilimelia sp. (assembly GCA_035634075.1). Classification (GTDB taxonomy): domain Bacteria; phylum Actinomycetota; class Actinomycetes; order Mycobacteriales; family Micromonosporaceae; genus DASQDS01. The sequence continues at coordinate 12,600 of DASQDS010000376.1, forward strand.
GCCTGGCCTTCCTGCGCCCGGCGCTCCTGCGCCCGGCCCCGCGGGCCGGGCGGGCGGCCGGTGTCGCCGGCGCGCTGGCGTTGGCGGTCCCCGGCTGCGGC
>DASQDS010000377.1:0-2990 GCA_035634075.1 Pilimelia sp.
GCCGGTGCTGGTGGTCAGCCAGTTCACCCTCTACGGGGACGCCCGCAAGGGCCGGCGGCCGACATGGAGTGCGGCCGCGCCGGCCGAGGTGGCAGAACCGCTGGTGGCGGCGTTCGCCGACGCGCTGCGGGCCCGGGGCGCGCACGTCGCCACCGGCCGCTTCCGCGCCCACATGCTCGTGGAGAGCGTCAACGTCGGCCCCCGCACGATCCTGCTCGAGCTCTGAGCCCTCCCCGCGGCGCGCGGGGAGGGCCGGCGGCAGTCAGAAGAACAGGCCGCGGCGCTGCGCGGCCTGGCGGAGCCAGCCGTCGATCTGGGCGACCCAGTCCACCCGGTCGAGGGTGGCGTAGTCGACCGTGAGGCGGCCGAGCGCGTCGTGGCCCTCCGTGAACATTCCGCCCCGCTTGTCGATCTCCAGCACGACCAGCATCTGGTGCGGCGTGGCCAGGAACGTGACCTCGAGCTGGTTGATCGCCCGGGCGTACTGGGGGGCCGGATAGAACTCAATTTCCTGGAAGAACGGCAGGTGCTGCTGGACGCCGCGGATGCGGCCGTTCTCGACGTCGGCCTTCGCGAATCGGAAGCCCAGCCGCGCGATGGCGTCCAGGATGCGCTCCTGCGCCGGCAGCGGGTGCACCGCCACCGCGTCCAGGTCGCCCTTGTCCACGGCCCGGGCCACCTCCAGCTCCGTCCGCAGGCCCATCGTCATGCCGTGCAGGTGCTGCCCGTACACCTCGGTGATGGGCGTCTCCCACGGCACCTCGAAGCGGAACGGCACGCTGTGCCGCACGCCCGCCCCGAGCTGGAACGCGCCCGTCGCGGCCTGACGGTGGAATTCCTGCGTGGAGTTGTACTCGCTGTCACCGCTCTCCACCTCGACGCGCGTGATCAGCCCCAGCGCGACGTACTCGATGTCCACGGGGTGCTCGCCGCCCACGATGTGGATCTGGCCCTCCAGGTAGCCACCCGGCCGGCAGTTCGGGTTGGCCAGGACCGTCTCCACCGACGGCCCGCCCACGCCGAGCGCCTGCATCATCCTCTTGAAGACCACGACGTCCTCCCATGTCACGTACGGTGTCGGTGGCACCATATCGGCCGCCGGCAACCGGACATCAGGGCCGACCGGGCAGCGAAACCGTCGCCGTTCGACCACGGTGCCCGCCGGCCGGCGCCGGGCAGCACGGGCCAAGCATCGCAAAAGCCGGCGGTCGACCTACCGGATTCATGCCATCCGCGCGGTCGCCTCACCGCCGCTTCACGCCCCGCCCGCCAAGCTGGAATCACCGGCACGGGCGTGCCGGCAGCGAGGCGAAGGTGGTCCGTGGAAATGATCGACACCCGAAAGAGCCCGGCGGGCGAGGTTGAGGCCGACGTCGACCTGGACGCCACCGACGAGCGCGGCGTGTCCGCCGACCTGGTACGCGCCTACCTCAACGGCATCGGCCGGACGAAGCTGCTCACCGCGGTGCAGGAGGTCGAGCTGGCCCGCCGGATCGAGGCCGGGCTGTTCGCCGAGGAAAAGCTGACCACCCGCCCGGAGCTGCCGGCGGCGTTGCGGGCGGACCTGCGGGTGATCGCGGCGGAGGGCCGGGTCGCGAAGGACCACCTGCTGGAGGCGAATCTGCGGCTGGTCGTCAGCATCGCGAAGCGGTACACGGGCCGCGGGATGGCCTTCCTCGACCTGATCCAGGAGGGCAACCTCGGCCTGATCCGCGCGGTGGAGAAGTTCGACTACGCCAAGGGCTACAAGTTCTCCACGTACGCCACCTGGTGGATCCGCCAGGCGATCACCCGCGCCATGGCCGACCAGGCCCGCACGATCCGCATCCCGGTGCACATGGTCGAGCAGGTGAACCGCATGGTGCGCGCCCGGCGTGACCTGGCCACCACGCTCGGCCGCGAGCCCACGGTCGCGGAGGTGGCGGCGGCCATGGGCCTGGCCGAGTTCCAGGTGCTGGAGCTGATCTCGTACGACCGGGAGCCGGTCAGCCTCGACCAGACGGTCGGGGAGGACGGCGAGAGCGCCCTCGGCGACTTCGTGCCGGCGACCGACCTGGGCGCCCAGCCGGGCGACAGCCTGGCGCAGGGCGAGCTGCGCAGCGAGGTGGAAATCGTGCTGGCCACCCTGTCCCAGCGGGAGCAGGCCGTCATCCGCCTGCGTTTCGGCCTGGACGACGGCCGGCAGCGCACGCTGGACGAGGTGGGCAAGGAGTTCGGCCTGTCCCGGGAGCGCATCCGGCAGATCGAGAAGGTGACGCTGCACAAGCTGCGGCACCCGTCCCGGGCCGAACGGCTGGAGTCGTACGCCAGCTGACGCCGCTCTACAGGCGCCGGGGGCCCGTGTCCGGGCGGGCCGCCGGCGCGCCGAGCCGCACCGAGGCGTGCAGCACGGTCCACCCGTCGGGGCGGGCCAACACCGGGTTCAGTGTCAGCCCGCGCACCTGCGGCTGGTCGTCGGCGAGCCGACCCACCCGCAGCAGCAGGTCCGCGAGGGCCGCCCGGTCCACCGCGGCGGCCCCCCGGTAGCCGCGCAGCAGCGGCGCCGCGCGCGGCTCGTCCACGAGCGTCTCGGCGTCCCGGCGGGTCAGCGGGACCGCCCGCCAGGCCCGGTCGCCGACGAGGTCCGCCACCACGCCGCCGAGCCCGAAGCCGACCACCGGGCCGAACGCCGGATCCTCCACCACCTTCACCAGGCAGGCCACCCCCGGCGGGACCATCCGCTGCACCAGCACGTCCGCGCCGAACAGGCCGGCGACTTCCGCGTACGCCCGCCGCACCGCGCCGGTGTCCGGCAGGTCCAACCGCACGGCGCCCAGATCCAGCCGGTGCCGTAGGCCGGGCACGGCCGCCTTGACCGCCACCGGGTAGCCCAGCCGCTCCGCCGCGGCCACCGCGTCGGCCGCCGACGCCGCCGGCACGGCGCCGAGCACCGGCACCCCGTACGCGGCCAGCAGGTCCGCCGCCACTTCTGGCAGCGCGGGCGCCGGCGG
>DASQDS010000378.1:0-6048 GCA_035634075.1 Pilimelia sp.
CTGCCGCCCGGGACCGGTGCAGCCGGTCGCGGGCGGCTACGTCCGCCTGCCCGGCCGCCGGCGCCGACGGCGCAATCAGGGAGATGTCCGGACTGCGGAGCGTGACCAGACTGGTGGGTGCCGAAGCCATGTCGGCCGAGGTTGCCGGGAGGTCCGATGAAGACCCACGACGAGACGACGATGTCGCTGCGACTCGTCCACTCCGCGTTTTCCCGCGAGCAGGCTCTGACCGACCTGGACAGTTTCCGGCGGGAGCTGGCCGCGGCGGCCGCGCACACCTACACGCTCACCGAACGTGTTCCGCTGCACAACCTCACCGAGTGGCGGATGGACCGCCGGGACGGGGTGATCCGGCACCGCAGCGGCAAGTTCTTCACCGTCCAGGGCATCGACGTCGACGTCGCGGGGGCCGCGATCCCGCACTGGGACCAACCGATCATCAACCAGCCCGAGGTCGGCATCCTCGGCATCCTGATGAAGGAGTTCGACGGGGTCCTGCACTGCCTGATGCAGTTCAAGGCGGAGCCGGGCAACTGCAACGGCATCCAGGTGTCGCCGACGGTCCAGGCCACCAGGAGCAACTACACCCGCGTCCACGGCGGCAGCGCCGTGCCGTACCTGGACTATTTCCTGGACCGGTCGCGGCACCGCGTCGTCCTGGATTCCCGCCAGTCCGAGCAGGGCAGCTGGTTCCTCCGCAAGCTGAACCGCAACATGATCATCGAGGTGAGCGAGCCGGTCGAGGTGGTGGAGGGGTTCCACTGGCTGACCCTCGCGCAGCTCAACGAGCTGCTGTTCACCGACGACGTCATCAACATGGATGCCCGGTCGGTCCTGTCCTGCCTGCCGTTCACCGACGTCGTGCTCGACCAGCACGGCAGCGCGCACACGATGGTGGACCTGCTGAGCTGGATCACCGAGCGGCGGTCCACCGTCGACGTCACCGTACGTCAGCGGCCGTTGCACCGCCTGTCACAGTGGCGGTACAATGGCGCGGAGTTCTCGCACGTGAACTCGCGGTTCTTTGACGTGATCGGGGTCCGGGTCGAGGCCCGGGGCCGCGAGGTCGGCCAGTGGGACCAGCCGATGCTCGCCGCCCGCGGCACCGGCCTGGTGGCGTTCCTGACGACCCGGCTCGACGGCGTCCCGCACGTGCTGGTCCAGGCGCGGGTCGAGCCCGGGTTCGCGGATTTCGTCCAGCTCGCGCCGACGGTGCAGTGCATCCCCGACAACTACCGGGACGCCCCGCGTGCCGACTGGCCGCCGTTCCTGGCCGACGTGCTCGACGCCGACCGCCGGACCGTCCGGTACGACGCCGTCCAGTCCGAGGAGGGCGGGCGGTTCCACCACATCCGCAGCCGGCACCTGCTGGTCGAGGCCGACGCGGTGCCGGAGCACCCGGATTTCCGCTGGATGACCCCGCACCAGTTGACCCGCCTGCTGTGGCACAGCAACTACGTGAACATCCAGGCGCGTAGCCTGCTCGCCTGCCTGCGCGCGGTGACCAGCGTGGGCCCGGTGGCCAACCCCCGGCCCGCCGCCGCCGCGCCACTGGGGCGTGCGGCATGACGACGGTCACGATCCTGGGCGCCTCGGGGTTCCTCGGCAGCGCGCTCACCGCTGCCCTGTCCGCCCGGCCCGGGCGCCTGCGCGTCGTGTCGCGCCGGCCCGCGGCCGTGCCCGCGGACGCCCGGGCGGACGTGCTGGTGCACACCGCCGACCTCGCCGATCCGGCGCAGGTGGCGGCGGCGGTGGCGGACGCGGACGTGGTCCTCAACCTGCTCAAGCACGACGGCGACTGGCGGGGCGCCGACCGCGACCCGGACAGCGTCCGGGTGAACGTGGCCACGACCAAGGCGCTGGTCGCCGCCGTACAGGCCGGGCGGCGCCCGGTGCCGCCGCTCTGCCTTTTCGCCGGCACCGTCTCCCAGGTCGGGCTGCCGCCGGACCGGCCGATGGACGGCACGGAGACCGACCAGCCCGTCACGGCGTACGACCGGCAGAAGCTCGAGGCGGAGCGGGTCCTGGCGGCGGCCAGTGCCGGCGGCGTCCTGCGCGGCGTGAGCCTGCGCCTGCCCACGGTGTACGGGCAGGGGCCGGCGGGCGGCGCCCCCGACGTGGGCGTCGTCGCCAGCATGGTCCGGCGGGCGTTGGCCGGCCAGCCGCTCACCATCTGGGGCGAGGGAACGGTCCTGCGGGAGTTCGTGCACGTCGACGACGTGGTGGGTGCCTTCCTCGCGGCGATGGACCGGCCGGACCCGCTCGCCGGGCGGCACTGGCTGATCGGCACGGGGATCGCCCGCACCCTGCGCGACGCGCTCCGGATGGTCGCCCGGTCGGTCGCCGCGCACACCGGCGAACCGGCCGTGCCGGTGGTGTCCACGCCGCCGCCCGCGCACGCGACGGCAACCGACTTCCGCAGCGTACGGATAAATCCGATCCCGTTCCGGGTCGCCTCGGGCTGGTCCGCGGGGATCCTGCTCGACGAGGGGATCAGGCGCACGGTGGCCGCACTCAGCATCGAACACAGCCGGCAAGTCCGGAAGGGAGCACTGGTGTGACGATTCGGGTCTGGGACTACACAGCGGAGTACGCGGTCGAGCGCGACGACATCCTCGACGCGGTGGACACGGTCTTCTCCTCCGGCCAGCTGGTGCTCGGCGACAGCGTACGGGGCTTCGAGGAGGACTTCGCCACGTTCCACGGGCTGGAGCACTGCGTCGGCGTGGACAACGGCACCAACGCCATCAAGCTGGCGCTGCAGGCGCTGGGGGTGCGCCGGGGGGACGAGGTCATCACGGTGTCGAACACCGCCGCGCCCACGGTGCTGGCCATCGACGGCGCGGGCGCGACGCCCGTCTTCGTCGACGTGCGCGCCGAGGACTACCTCATGGACACCACCAAGGTGGCGGCGGCGATCACCGAGCGGACCACCTGCCTGCTGCCGGTGCACCTCTACGGGCAGTGCGTCGACATGGCGCCGCTGCGGGAGCTCGCCGCCCGGCACGGCCTGTCCGTCCTGGAGGACTGCGCGCAGGCGCACGGCGCCCGGCACCACGGCCAGCTCGCCGGGACGATGAGCGACGCCGCGGCGTTCTCCTTCTATCCGACGAAGGTGCTCGGCGCCTACGGCGACGGCGGCGCGGCCATCACCGACCGCGAGACGGTGGCGGCGAACCTGCGGCGGCTGCGCTACTACGGGATGAGGGAGCGCTACTACGTGGTGGAGACGCCGGGGCACAACAGCCGGCTGGACGAGGTGCACGCCGAGATTTTGCGCCGCAAGCTCCGCCGGCTGCCGGACTACGTCGCCGCCCGCCGGGCCGTGGCCGCCCGGTACGCCGAGGGCCTGGCCGGCACCGACCTGGAGCTGCCGGCGGTGACCCCCGGCAACGACCACGTCTACTACGTCTACGTCGTCCGCCACCCGCGCCGCGACGAGATCATCGAGCGGCTCAAGACGTACGGGATCCACCTGAACATCAGCTACCCGTGGCCGGTGCACACCATGACGGGCTTCGCGCACCTCGGCTACGCCCGGGGCGACCTGCCGGTCACCGAGGCGCTCGCCGAGCAGATCTTCTCGCTCCCGATGTACCCGTCGCTCCCGCCGGACACGCAGGACAAGGTCATCGACAGCCTGCACCGCGTGCTGGAGGAGCTGTAGCCCGGCCCGCACCGCCCATCCCCCTGTCAGGAGACGCCGTGAAAGTACGAGAACTCGCCGTGGACGGCGCGCTGGAGTTCACGCCGAAGGTCTTCCGCGACCGGCGCGGGCTGTTCGTCTCGCCGTTCCAGGAGGCGGCCTTCGTCGATGCACACGACGGGGTGCTGTTCCCGGTGGCGCAGACAAACCACAGCAGGTCGGCCCGCGGCGTCGTGCGCGGCGTCCACTACACCGTCACCCCGCCGGGCACCGCCAAGTACGTGTACTGCCCCAGCGGCCGGGCGCTCGACATCGTCGTCGACATCCGGGTGGGCTCGCCCACGTACGGCACCTGGGACGCCGTGGTCCTCGACCCGCACGACTTCCGGGCCATGTACTTCCCGGTCGGGGTCGGCCACGCGTTCGTCGCGCTCGAGGACGACACGGTGATGGCGTACATGGTCTCCAGCCGGTACGTACCCGAGCAGGAGCTGGCCCTGTCGCCGTTCGACCCTGAGCTGGCGCTGCCCATCCCCGCCTCGATCGAGCCGATCGTGTCCGACCGCGACCAGATCGCACCGGGGCTGGCGGAGGCGCGGGCGCAGGGCCTGCTGCCGGATTACCTCGAGTGCCGCGCGATCGAAGCCGCCCTGACCGCCCGGCGGGGCGAAGTCGGCGCTGCCGCGTGACATAACGCGCGGTCGAACGGTTCACCGGACGTACCAACGCTGACGAAGGAAAAGGAGAGGATCATGGAGAAGACTGCTGGCCAGCCGGGCCCACGGGCCGGCCGACGGGAGTGGTTGGGGCTGGCGGTACTGGCCGTGCCCTCCATGCTGGCGATGATCGACCTGTCGGTGCTGTTCCTGGCGCTGCCGCAGTTGACCACCGACCTGAAGGCGACCGCCACCGAACAGCTCTGGATCAGCGACGTCTACGGCTTCCTGATCGCCGGGTTCCTGGTGACGATGGGGACGCTCGGCGACCGGGTCGGCCGCCGGCGGGTGCTGCTGACCGGCGCGGCCGCCTTCGGCGTGCTGTCGGTGGTGGCGGCGTTCTCCACCAGCCCGGAGATGCTGATCTGGTCCCGCGCGTTGATGGGCGTCGCCGGGGCGACGATCTTCCCCACCACACTGGCGATGATCAACGGGATGTTCCGCGACCCCAAGCAGCTCGGTACGGCGATCGCGATCTGGGCGACCGCGCTGACCGGCGGCGTCGCGCTGGGCCCGGTCGTCGGCGGCGTGCTGCTCCAGTACTTCTGGTGGGGCTCGGTGTTCCTGCTCGCCGTTCCGGTGATGCTGCTCCTGCTCGCCACCGGGCCGGTGCTGCTGCCCAACATCAAGGTGGCCAACCCCGCCCGGATCGACGTGCTCAGCGTGCTGCTGTCGCTCGGCATGATCCTGCCGTTCGTCTACGGGCTGAAGGAGGCCGCCCGCGCCGGCTGGACCCTGGACGCGGTCGTGACCCTGCTGGTCGGCGTGGTCGTCGGCGTGGCGTTCGTGGTGCGGCAACGGCGCCTCGCGAACCCGCTGCTGGACCTCCGCCTGTTCGCCATCAAGGCGGTGAGCGGGTCGCTCCTGCTCGGCCTGCTGGTGGCGCTCATCCAGGGCGGCACCGGGTTCTTCGTCGCCCAGCACCTCCAGCTGATCGAAGGCTTCAGCCCGCTGCGGGCCGGCCTGTGGCTGCTCATCCCCACGATGGCGCTGATCGTCACCATCTTCATCAGCCAGGGGCTGGCCCAGCAGGTCGTCAAGCCCGGGTACATCCTCGCGGTGGGCGCGATCATCGCCGCGGTCGGGATGGCGGTCCTGGCCCAGATCGAGCCCACGAGCGGGATCTCGCTGCTGCTGGTCGGCACGATCCTGTTGTACGTGGGCGCGGCGCCGGTCGGCCCGATGGTCAGCCAGATCGTGGTGCCGGCGGCGCCGCCGGACAAGGCCGGCTCGGCGTCCTCGCTGCAGTCCACCAGCGGTGAGCTCGGCATCGCGCTGGGCATCGCCCTGCTGGGCAGCATCGGCACGGCCGTCTACCGCTCCACCGTGGAGGTGCCGGCCGCGGTCGCGGGCACGCCGGCGGGCGACACCGCGCAGGAGACCGTCGCCGGCGCCGTCACCGTCGCCCAGGGCCAGCCGGCGGAGATCGCCGGCGCGCTGGTCGCCTCGGCCCGGGACGCCTTCATCGCCGGGTTCAACGCCGCGTCGGTCGTCGGCGCGGTCGCCTTCGTCGGTCTGGCCGTCCTCGCCGTCGCCACGCTGCGCCACCTGAAGCCGTTCGGAACGCAGGAGGCCGAGGCCGCCGCGGAGAAGAACGAAGAGCAGCAGCCGGTGATGGCCGACTGAGTCGGGCCCGACCGGCCGGACGTGGCCGTCCCAGCCCGGGACGGCCACGTCCGGCGAACA